>JBQTIS010000491.1:0-4726 GCA_052387895.1 Rhodospirillales bacterium
CTGCGGCTCGGCCGGCACCTACAACATGCTTCAGGCCGATCTCGCGGGTCCAGGCCGCGATATTCGCTTTCGCCTGATCGTGGGCGTCGGCGGTGCGGCCGAGGTGGTGCACCAGCGCGCCGCAGCAGCCCGCCCCCGCGGCCACCGCCACCTCGCAGCCGTGGCGCGTCAACAGCCGCACCGTCGCCTCGTTGATCTGCGGCTCGAGCACGCGCTGGGCGCAACCGCTGAGCAGCGCCACGCGCTTTTTGCGCGGACCCTCGGCCTTGAACACTTGCGGCGCGTCGGCCGGCGAGACGGCCTTGAGCCGCGCCGGCGCCATGTCCAGCATCGCCCGCACGGCGCGCGGGAACAGCGGGGCCAGCGGCTTGGCGAGCTTCGCCGCCATCAGGGCGAGGCGGAAGCGCCGGGGATGGGGCAGCACGAAGGCGAGCAATCGTCGCATCAGCCGGTCGAACGGCGGGCGAGTGTAGGTCTCCTCGATAGGCGCCCGGGCGTGATCGACCAGGTGCATGTAATTGACGCCCGAGGGACAGGTGGTCATGCAGGCGAGGCAGGAGAGGCAGCGGTCGACATGCCTGACCGTGCGCTCGTCGGCGGCCCGCGTGTTCTCCAGCATGTCCTTGATCAGGTAGATGCGCCCGCGCGGGCTGTCGAGCTCGTCGCCCAGGAGCACGAAGGTGGGACAGGTGGCGGTGCAGAACCCGCAATGCACGCAGGCCCTGAGGATCGCGTTGGCCTCCTTGATGTCGGGGTCCTGACGCTGGGCCGGGGTGAAGAAGGTTTGCATGGCTAGGCTTGGTCCTGAGCCTGTCGAAGAACGAGGATCGCGTAGTGCGGAAACAAGCGATCCCCATCAAATAAGCCGTCATGGCCGGGCCGGTCCGCCGCACTCTTGGCGAAGGCGGACGAGTCCCGGCCCGCCACGGCGTCACGCGATAAAAGTCTTGCCGGGCAACGCCTCGATCCTCTCGCCCACGATGTGCCGCCGCATCGACGTGGATGCCCGCGACCAGCGCGGGCCTGACGTCGGCGGGAGGGGAGGGCGTGAGACATGATCGTCGCGGCCGGTTCCGTCACACCCCCGCGTACATGCGGCCGGGATTCAAAATCCGCTGCGGGTCGAAGCTGTCCTTGACGCGCGAAGTCAGCGCGGCCAGGGCCGGGGCCTGTGGCTGGAACACGGGGACCGACGCGCGCAGGTCGGCGGGCGCGCGGTAGAGCGTGGCGTGCCCTGTTTCCCCGACCGCGCCGCGAACGACTAGGGCGCCGGCGTCGAGCGCGTCTTTCGGCGCGGAAATCCAAAGAAGCCCGCCCCCCCAATCCATGAACCAGGCCGCGTCGAGGGCGCGCGCGATCGCGGCCGCGACCGCCGCGCCGCTTTGCGGCGGCACGGAGATGCGCCAGACCGGGCGGTCCTGGGGCTGGACCAGGAACCGCGCGTCGCGGATTTCGCGCCATAGCAGGCCGCTGTTCATGGAGTGCAGCTCTTCCACGGGGCCGAACGCCGCCAGCTCTTTCTTCAATTCGCCGCAGCGATGCGCGACCGATGCGGGCGGGCCCTCGAGGCGCAGCGCCGTGACCGATTTGCCCGCGCCTTGCACGTAGGAGACCGCGGACAGCCGCGCCAGGGCCACGGGCAGGTGCGCCGCGCCCGAGACGTCGTGCGGGCCGGTCAGCGCGGCGGTCATGGCGCCCACGGCGCGGGCGGGGTCGAGGCCGAGGACCAGCACGCTGCGCGTCTTCTCGGCCGCCGGCAGCACCTTCAGCGTGACGTCCGACAGCACCGCGAGCGTGCCCCAGGATCCGGCCATCAGCTTCGACATGTCGTAGCCCGTGACGTTCTTCATCACCCGACCGCCCGACTTGAACGCCTCGCCCCGTCCGCTGACGGCATTGAAGCCCAGGAAATGGTCGCGCGCCGCGCCCGCCTTGACGCGACGTGGACCGGCGAGATTGCCCGCGATCACGCCGCCGATGGTCTGTTGCCCCTCGCCCTGGCCGAACAGCGGTCCCAGATCGGGCGGCTCGAACGCCAGTTCCTGGCGTTGTTCTTTCAACGCCTTCTCGATTTCGGCGAGCGGCGTTCCCGCCTTGGCGGAAAGCACCAGCTCGCCCGGTTCGTACAGCGTGATGCCGAACAGGCCGCACAGCTCCAGCCGCCCGGCGGCCTGGAACGGCCGGCCCAAATCGCGCTTGGTGCCCCCGCCCAGGATTTCCAGGGGCGTGGCGTCGGCCAGCGCCTCTTGCACCGCCGCCAGCAACTCGTCGGCGGTGGATGGACGCAGCGCGCGCATTAGAACCGCGGAATGTCGGGGTGCGGCAGGCGGCCGCCGCTGACATGAAGCTTGCCCAGCTCGGCGCAGCGATGCAGTTGCGGAAACACCTTCCCGGGATTGAGCAGGCCATTGGGATCGAACGCGCATTTCACGCGCATCTGCTGGTTCAGGTCGGTTTCGGTGAACATGGTCGGCATCAGGTCGCGCTTTTCCACGCCCACGCCGTGCTCGCCGGTCAAGACGCCGCCCACCTCGACGCACAGGCGCAGGATGTCGGCGCCGAGCTTCTCCGCGCGCTCCAATTCGCCGGCATTGGCGTCGAACAGGATCAGCGGATGCAGGTTGCCGTCGCCGGCGTGGAACACGTTGGCGATGCGCAAGGCGTATTGCTTGGACAACTCGTCCATGCGTTTCAGCACCAAGGGTAGCTGCGCGCGGGGGATGGTGCCGTCCATGCAGAGATAATCGGGCGTGATGCGGCCCACGGCGGGGAACGCCGCCTTGCGCCCGGCCCAGAAAGCCTCGCGCTCGTGCTCGCTGTTGCTGACGCGCAGATAGACCGCGCCGCATTGCTTGGCGATCGCTTCGACCCGCGCCACCAGCTCGGCCACCTCGACCTCGGGCCCGTCGAGCTCGACGATCACCAGGGCCTCCACGTCGAGCGGATAGCCGGCGTGGACGAAATCCTCGACCGCGTGGATCGCGGGCCGGTCCATCATCTCCATCCCCCCGGGGATGATGCCCTGGGCGATGATCGCGCCGACGCAGTCGCCGGCATGCTGGTTCGACGGGAAGCCCAGCAGCAGCGCCCGGGCGCTTGCGGGCTCGCGCAGGATGCGCACGGTCACTTCCGTCACCACGCCCAACAGGCCCTCGGAGCCGTTCATCACGCCCAGAAGGTCGTAGCCGTCGCTATCGAGATGCGCGCCGCCGAGCCGAACCACCTCGCCGGTCATCAGCACCATCTCGATGCCGAGCACGTTGTTCGAGGTCATGCCGTATTTCAGGCAATGCACCCCGCCCGAGTTCTCGGCCACGTTGCCGCCGATGGTGCAGGCGATCTGGCTGGAGGGATCGGGCGCGTAATAGAAGCCCCGGTGCTGCACGGCCGACGTGATGCCGAGGTTGGTGACGCCCGGCTCGGCCACCACGGCGCGGTTGTCCCAGTCGATCTTGCGGATGCGGTTGAACTTGCCGAGGCCGAGGACTACGCCGTCTTCCAAAGGAAGCGCGCCGCCCGAAAGCGAGGTGCCGCCGCCGCGCGGCACCACCTTCACGTTGTTCTCATGGCAATAGCGCAGGACGCGCGCGACCTGCGCCGTGGTATCGGGCAGCACCACGATCATCGGCTTCTGCCGGTAGGCCGAGATGCCGTCGGATTCGTAGGCGCCGAGCGCCACCTGGTCGACGATCACGCCCTCGCCCGGCACGATGGCGCGGAGCGCCTGGGCGATCGCGGCGCGGCGGTCGAGCACGGCCCGGTCGGGCGCGGGCATCAGCGGCGGCAAGCGTTTCTCCCCGGTTTCGCGAAAGGGTCGCAGGGATGTCCCAGCGCGTCAAATCGCCCGGCAAATGCGAACGGGGCCCGAAGGCCCCGTCATATCGCGCAAAGCCTCGAAGGCTCAGCCCTGGCGGGCCTTGAAGCGCGGGTTCTTCTTGTTGATGACGTAGACGCGCCCGCGCCGGCGCACGACGCGGCAGTTCTTGTCGCGCGTCTTCATCGTCTTCAGCGAGTTCACAACCTTCATCGCCGGCTCCTTGCCGGGGGCGGGCCCCCGCGGGACGCGCCTCTATAATGACCGCCCTCCCCCCTGTCAACCCGAGGGAAAAGGCGGGGTTGCGCCCCCATCCCGACGCCCGATAAGGTCCGGCGCCCATGACCCCAAAGACGCCCGCCACGCCCGAGGAATTGTTCGCCCGGTTCGAGCAACTGGGCATCGCCTACAAGACCCACGAGCATCCCCCGCTGTTCACGGTGGAGGAGAGCAAGCGCCTGCGCGGCGACCTGCCGGGCGGGCATTGCAAGAACCTGTTCCTGCGCGACAAGAAGCGCAACCTGTTCCTGCTGGTGGCGCTCGAGGACCGGCCGGTGGACCTCAAGTCCCTGCGCCGCGTCCTGGGTGCGGCGGGCAACCTTTCCTTCGGGCAGGCCGATTTGCTGATGGAGGCGCTGGGAGTCGAGCCGGGGGCGGTCACGCCCTTCGCGCTGATCAACGACGCGGCGCGCCGGGTGGCCGTGTTCCTGGACCAGGCGATGCTGGCGCATGACCCGCTGAACTTTCACCCCTTGAGCAACGCCATGACCACGGCGGTTTCGCCCAAGGACTTGGTGCGGTTCATCGAACCTTGCGGTCACGCGCCGAAAACCGTTGATTTGGGCGGATGAACCGGCCCTTGCCTAGCGCCGCGCGCGTGGCCATTTTGAGGTGTAGAATTGGCGATCGAAC
>JBQTIS010000492.1:0-2737 GCA_052387895.1 Rhodospirillales bacterium
CGACGTAAAGGCGGCGCGCGAAGGCGGCCTCGCCGCGCCCCTGGTCGAGCGCCTGTCGCTGGATGCACAGCGCGTCGAGGCGATGGCGCGGGGCGTGGAGGAGATCGCGGCGTTTCCCGATCCCGTGGGAACGGTGCTGGCGCGCTGGCGGCGGCCGAACGGGCTCGACATTTCGCGCGTGCGCGTGCCGCTGGGCGTCATCGGCATCGTCTACGAATCGCGCCCGAACGTGACCGCCGACGCCGGCGCGCTGTGCCTCAGGGCCGGCAACGCGGTGATCCTGCGCGGCGGGTCCGAGAGCTTCGAATCGTCCCGCGCGATCGCCCGGTGCCTCGGCGAGGGCCTGCGCGCGGCCAACCTGCCGGAAGCGGCGATCCAGCTCGTGCCGACCGCCGACCGCGCGGCGGTCGGCTGCATGCTGACCATGCCCGAGTTCATCGACGTGATCGTGCCGCGCGGCGGCCGCTCGCTGATCGAGCGGGTGACGGAAGAAAGCCGCATTCCCGTGCTCGCGCACCTCGACGGCAACTGCCACGTCTATGTCGATGGCGCGGCCGATCTGGGCATGGCGCGCAAGATCGCGCTCAACGCCAAGATGCGCCGCACCTCGATCTGCGGCGCGGCGGAAACCCTGCTGGTCGACCGCCGGGCGGCGGCGACCCACCTCAAGCCCCTGGTCCGCGACCTGCTCGACGCCGGCTGCGAGGTGCGCGGCGACGCGGCGGCGCTGAAGGCCGATCCGCGCGTCGTGCCCGCGAGCGAAAAGGACTGGGACACCGAGTATCTCGACGCCATCATCGCCGTGCGCGTGGTGGAGGGCGTGGACGGCGCGATCGAGCACATCAACCGCCACGGCTCGCACCACACCGACAGCATCGTGACCCAGGACGGGCGCGCGGCCGAGCGCTTCATGAACGAGGTGGACAGCGGCATCGTGCTGCACAACGCCTCGACCCAGTTCGCCGACGGCGGCGAGTTCGGCATGGGCGCGGAGATCGGCATCTCGACCGGCCGCCTGCACGCGCGCGGGCCGGTCGGCGCCGAGCAGCTGACCTCGTTCAAATACCTGGTGCGCGGAACGGGCCAGGTGAGGCCGTAAAGCCGTCCACGTTTTTCATTTTTCGTCATGGCCGCCCCCGGACTCGATCCGGGGGTTGACCCGCGGCTGTCCGGTTGAGCGCAGAGAGTGCCTGGTTATCTAAGACCGTCATCGCCGCCTCGGGCCTTCGTCCCTCGGTGTCCCGGCGATCCACGTCGTCAGGCCGCGATGGCCTTTCCCAATCAAGGCTCGACCCGCTCGCCCGCGATTCGCCGCTGCCGCGACGTGGATGACCGGGACAAGCCCGGTCATGACGATCATGGGATGAGCGAGAGCGGGTCTCGCGCGCAGCTCATCAGCCGATCGCCGCGCATCGGCGGCGAGTTTCGGCAGCGTGGATGGCCGCGACAAGCGCGGCCAAGACGGACAAAAGAAAACGCTAGCGAAAGACGCGACGCCACCATGCGCGCCGACGGGCGCGGGGCCAGGGTCTAGTTCACCGCGGCGCAGATCTCGCTCAAGGTGAACGGCTTGGCGACCACGCGATAGCTCAGCTCCTCCACGCGGTGCGCGCGCTGGCGCTCGGCCGCGTAGACGGTCATCAGCAGGATCCCCATGTCCTCGCGCAGCTCGCCGGCGCGGCACGCCAGGTCGATGCCGTCGAGCCCCGGCATCACGATGTCGGTCAGCAGCAGGTCGAAGTCGTCCTGCGCCAGCGCCAACGTCGCGGAATAGCCGTCGGCCACGGCGGTCACCTGGTGTCCGCTGTGGATCAGCGCCCGGCGCACGAATTCGCGCACCGCCGCCTCATCCTCGGCCAGAAGGATTTTCGCCATGGGTAACCTCGAAGCAGCCTCGGGCCGGCGTCCTGCCGATTCGTTTTTCCGTTAAAATTCTCTCAAGAAATAGTTACCAATCCGTTAACGGAACGTTAATTCGTGCGCTAACGGATTGGCTTGATTGGCGATATTGCGAAAATCAGGAGCCCGGCGCGGAGAACGTCACCCGCACGTCCGTGGCCCCGGCGGCGGGATTGCGCACCACCGTCTCGAAGCTGGCGCGCTGCCCGGGTTCCAGGCGCACCTGCTGGACGGTGAAGGTCCAGGCCTGCAATTCGCTTTCGCCGCCCAGCAGCGAGCCGCGCAGCGCCGGCACCGCGCGCGGCCGGTTCGACTCGTTCACCACCTCGCCGGTCACCACCAGCATCGGCACGCCGGCCACCGCGGTGCGCTGGGTGACGACGTTGGCGAAGCCCAGGCCCGCATCCGCGGGCGCGCCGCCGGTCGCGATCGCGGCCAGCAGCGTCGCCTCGTCGCGCCGCACGGCCTCGTTCGCCGCCAGCCCGCCCACGATCAGCGCCAGCGCGCCCATGACCGCGCCGTAGCGCAGGCGGCGGTGCCGGCTGAGGCTCGCCGCCGCGATCTCGGCCGCGATCGCGTCCTCGGGCCGCAGGTCCTCGTCGAGCTCGGGCGCCGGGGGAACCGGCGCCGCCGCGATGTCGTCCGCGCTGTCGCCCTCTTTCGGCCGCTCGTCGCGCAGCGCCTCCACCACCGGCCGCGCCTCCTCGGGCTCGGGAATCTCCAGCGCCGGCAGCCCGTCCGGCTCCGGTTCGCCCGGCGGCTCCAGGATCGACGCGTCGATCCTGGAGCCGCCGGGCGAACCGGAGCCGGACGGGCTGCCGGCGCTGGAGATTCCCGA
>JBQTIS010000493.1:0-8817 GCA_052387895.1 Rhodospirillales bacterium
GCTGCGGAAACCGTCGGCTCGTTCTTCACCGGAAAATTCACCGAGTTGGCGAAGAAGCACTGGCCGTGCGCCCAGACGAGGAACCGCCGCGCCTTCTCCAGGTCGGCGCCCGCCGCGACCACCACGCGCGGGCGCAAGACCACCTCGACGAAGCGCATCTTGCCGTCCTTCACGTCCATCGTGCCGCTGGCGTCGTCTTCATAGGCGACGACCGGCAGCCGCGCCCGGGCGCATACCGCCAAATACGACAGCGCGTGGCACGACGACAGCGCCGCGACCAGCAGGTCCTCGGGATTGTAGAGTTTGGGGTCGCCCAGGAACGCGGGATCGGACGAGCCCGTGAACGGCGGCTTGCCGGGAATCTCGATGCGGTATTCGCGCGAATAGCTTTGGTAATCCGCGGTCGGGCCCTTGACCGCGCCGGTCCATTTGAGGGTGGCTTTGAAGTGGTGGGCATGGGCCATGGCAGCCTCCGTCGGCTTTGGGGCGGCGGAATCTAGCAGAATCCTCGGCATGGCGGCGTGGCGCGCCGGGCGGTTGCGCGCGCACCGCGCTGGCTAGAGGGTTCGGGCCCGGCGCACCCGCCTTCTTCAGCAGAGGTAACGACACCCGTGAAGCACATCCGATTCACGTCCGTCCTGGCCGCGGCCGCTCTGGCGGCCTCGATCGGCGGCGCGCAAGGCGCCGACCCCGAGAATACGCTGTACATGGACCTGGATTACGGCCGCGTGGTGATCGAGCTCAGGCCCGACCTGGCGCCCGGGCATGTCAAGCGAATCAAGGAACTGGCGCGCAAGGGGTTCTACGACGGCGTGGTGTTCCATCGCGTGATCCCCGGCTTCATGGCCCAGGGCGGCGATCCGGGCGGCACCGGCACCGGCGGCTCGGGCCAGAAATTGAAGGCCGAGTTTTCGAAGGAAAAGCACGAGCGCGGAACGGCGTCGATGGCGCGCGCAAACGACCCCGACAGCGCCGACTCGCAGTTCTTCATCTGCTTCGAGCCGGCGCCGTTTCTCGACGGCAAATACACGATCTGGGGCCGCGTCGTTCAGGGCATGGAGTTCGTCGACAGGATCAAGAAGGGCACATCGGCCAACAACGGCTCGGTCGCCAACCCCGACAAGATCAAGCAGATGCGGGTCGCGGCCGATGTGAAGAACTGAACCCGTGTTCGGACGTCGCCCCATGGCTCGGCGCGCATGGAAAGACTGGGCGGCGGCGGCCGCGTTTGCCTTGGGTGCGGCGGCGCCTTCGGCAGCCCAGGACAGGCTGCCGCCCGGCGCCGATCCGGAAAACACGGTTTTCATGGATGTGCTGTACGGCCGCGTGATGATCGAGCTACGGCCCGAACTGGCGCCGAAGTCGGTCGCGCGGTTCAAGGAACTGGTTCGCCAGGGCTTCTATGATGGGCTTGCCTTCCACCGCGTGATCCCCGGATTCATGGCCCAGGGCGGCGATCCGAAAGGCGACGGCCAGGGCGGCAGCGGCGTCAACATCCCCGGCGAGTTCTCGAAGGAAAAGCACGTTCGCGGCACGGTATCGATGGCTCGCAAAGGGGACGATCCGAACAGCGCCGACAGCCAGTTCTTCATCGTGATCCGCGAATCCAACGATCTCGACGGCAAGTACACGATTTTCGGCCGCGTGATACAGGGCATGGATCACGTTGACCGGCTGAAGAAGGGGTCGAAAGCGCTGGACGGCAAGGTGCTGAACCCCGACAAGATCAAGCAGATGCGAATCGCCTCGGACGCGATCAATGCCGAGGCCAAGCCGAAATAAGCGCCGCCGGGTTTTCTTAACGCGCCCGTGCCGAAGGTGTAAGCTTGCCGCATGCCGGCCGCGCTACGGGCGCCGTCCGGCGGGAGGCGCGTTCCATGCCTTATGTTAGGCGCGATTCCAGCGGCCGAGTGGTCGCCCTCACGCTGGAACCCGAGACCGGCGAGGAGGAGTTTCTGGACATCGGGCATCCGGACATCGTCGCGTTTCTGCGTGGCAGCGGCGCCGCCGTCCCGGCGCAGATGGCGCGCCTGTCGGCGACGGATTTGGAAATGGCGCGGGTCATCGAGGATCTGATCGAAGTCCTGGTGCAACGCCGCGTGCTGATGTTCACGGATTTGCCGCCGGCTGCCCAACGCAAGCTGATGGAGCGTCGCCGGTTGCGCGAGCAAATCACCCCGGTGCCCGCGATCGTCACGGATCAGGACGATTTGATCTGAGGGAATTCCCGGCGATCCGAACAGGTCGAAAAACGAAACGGGGCGGGGGATGGCGTCCCGTTCCAGCCTCGCCCTGATCGCGCTGCCTTCGCGCAATTTTGGGGAAGAAATCGCGCCTGGGAGAGGCGCAGCGGGTGGAAGATCGGGCATCGCGGCCGGGGGGGCGCCGGCCGAGAACGCGACCCTATGCGGATTAAGCCAACTTCCGATTAAATGCCGGAGGGCCGAGGAGGCGACGGATCGGGTCGGACGCTCCATGCGGCGGGCAGGGAACGGGCGATGGAAAGGTTGTGGACGATGCTGGGATGGCTGGCGACGGGTGCTGTGGTCTATGGCGGCTTGCTGGCCGGGCTGTACCTGTTCCAGCGCCAAATGCTGTATCACCCCAGCGCCTCGGTGCCGGACGTGGCGGAGTCGGGCGTGCCCGACATGCGGCCCGTGGCGCTCGCAGCCGAGGACGGCGTCAACCTGCTGGCGTGGTTTCGCCCGCCGTCGCCCGGCAGGAAGCTGTTGGTCTATTTCCACGGCAACGCGGGGCATATCGGCCATCGCGGCCACAAGGCGCGGTCCTATCTCGACGCGGGGCATGGCGTGCTGCTGGTGTCGTGGCGCGGTTTCGGCGGAAACGCGGGCAGGCCGACCGAACAGGGGCTCATGCGCGATGCGCGCGCCGCGCTCAAATTCGCGTTGGGGACGGGCGCCGCGCCGCGGGACGTCGTGCTATACGGCGAGTCGCTGGGCAGCGGGCCGGCGGTGATCCTGGCGGCGGAATCGGCGGCGGCCGGAAAGCCGCTCGGCGGCGTGGCGCTGGAGTCGCCCTACACCTCGATGGCCGACCTGGCGCAGCATCATTATTTCTACGTGCCGGCGCGGTGGCTTTTGGCCGACAGGTTCGAGGCCGCGGGGCGCGTCGCCGATATCGGCGCGCCGCTGCTGGTCGTGCATGGCGAGCGCGATCGCACCATCCCCGCGAAATTCGGCCGCGCGCTGTTCGACCTGGCGCGCGAGCCCAAGCGGGCGGCGTGGCTGCCCCTGGCCGAGCACAACGACCTGTACGACCACGGCGCGGACCGGGCGGTGCTGAATTTCCTGAACGGACTGACGCGCTAGGCTCGATCCGGCAGCTTGTCGGCGCTCGGCACGACGATGGCGAAGCGGTCGGCGAGCTCAACCAGCGCGGCGCGGTGCAGCGAGGCCGCGTCGATCACCCCGCCGTCGGGCGCTGGCAGGTCGCGGGTGGCGGCTGCGCCGGCGACCACCGTGGCGCGGTAGCCCAGGTCGAGTGCGGCGCGCACGGTCGAGCTGACGCACATATGCGTCATGAACCCGGCGACCACGATCTCCTTGCGGCCGGTCGCCTTCAGCGCCTCGTCCAGGTTGGTCTTGGCGAAGGCGTTGGGCAGGGGCTTCTGCACCACGGTCTCGCCCGGCAGCGGCGCCACCTCGGGCGCGATCTTGCCCTTGGGTCCGTCCAGGTCGAACAGCCCGCCCGGCCTGCCCTTGTGCACGACATGGATGACCGGAGCGCCGGCCCTACGGGCGCGCTCGAGCAGCTTCTTCGCCTCGGCCAGGGCCGGTTTCACCCCGGGCAGGGCCAAGCCGCCGTCGACGTATTCCATCTGGCAGTCGATCAGCACGACGGCGGCATTGTCGAGGGCGCCGGGCGCAAGCGGCGCCCCGGCCATTTCGAGCAGGGTCTTCGGCTTGGACATGCGGATCGGACTCCCCGGTCAATTGCCGAGCGCCTGGCGCGCGGCCTGGAATGGCAGCTTGACACAGTCAAATCGGCTCTTGTGGCGCTGCACGGGCAGGAACGCGGCAAGCTCGGGCCAGGCGACGGCGGGCAGCGGCCTGCCAGCGTCGAGCATCGCTTCCACCGCCGCGGCATTCGCCAGCACCGCCTCCCTGGGCTGATTGGGCGCGCGCAGGCCCAGGACCGAAGCCGCCGCCTTGCACAGAAGGCACCCCTTGACGCTATGGCGCAGCGCCGCCACGCGGCCGTTCGCGAGGATGATCTCGACCGTGGCCCGGTCGCCGCACAACGGGTTGTCGATCGTCGCGCGCCGCTTGGCGGAGTCGAGTTTGCCCGCGCCGTGCGCGGCCTTGGCCAGGGCGACGATGGCCTGTTGGTACAGCTCGTCGCTCACGCCAGCACTTTTCGCGCTTCGGCCACGCCGCTGAGCAGCGCGTCCACGTCGGCGTCGGTGTTGTAGGGGGCGAGGCTGGCCCTGCTGGTGCCGGCAAGGCCGAAGCGGCGCATCAGCGGTTGGGCGCAGTGATGGCCGCCGCGCAGCGCGACGCCGAAACGGCCGTCGAGGAACTGGCATAGGTCGTGCGGATGCACGCCGTCGAGCGTGAACGACACCACGCCGCGACGCCCCTGCAAGCCCGACGGGCCCAGGACGCGCGTCCCCGCGATGTCGGCCAGCCCGTCGAGGATGCGCCCGGTGAGCCTGAGCTCGTGCGCCGCCACGGCTTCGCGCTCCAGCGCCGAAATCCAGCGCGCCGCTTCGGCCAGGCCCACGGCTTGGGCGATCGGCGGGGTGCCTGCCTCGAAGCGCCGCGGCGGATCGGCGTAGGTGACTTGGTCCAACGCCACTTCGCGGATCATGCCGCCGCCGCCGAAGGCCGGCGCCAGGCGGTGCAGCGCCTCGCGCCGTCCCCACAGCACGCCGATGCCGTTGGGCGCATACATCTTGTGGCCCGAGAAGGCGTAGAAATCGACGCCCAGCGCGCGCACGTCCACCGGCCCGTGGAGTACGGCCTGGGCGCCATCCAGCAGCACGTGCGCGCCGACGGCGCGCGCGGCGGCGACGGCCGGCGATGGGTCCAGCACCGCGCCGGTCACGTTCGACACGTGGGCCAGCGCCACCACGCGCGTGCGCTTGCCGACGATGCGCTCCAGCGCCCCAAGGTCGATGCGTCCCTCGTCGGTCACGGGCAAGGCGCGCAGCACCGCGCCCGTGCGTTCGCGCAGCATATGCCATGGCACGATGTTGCTGTGGTGCTCCAGCTCCGAAATCACGATCTCATCGCCGTCCTTGATCTGGAGCGCCAGCCCTTGCGCCAGAAGATTGATCGCGGCGGTGGTGCCGGAAGTGAACACGATCTCCTCGGGCGCGGCGGCGTTGAGGAACCGCGCCATGACCGCCCGCGCGCCCTCATAGGCTTCGGTCGCGCGTTCGGCCAGCGCATGCACGCCGCGCGTGACATTGGCGCGCGAGGAGGTTTCGTGGCGCATGACCGCGTCGATCACCGCCACGGGTATCTGCGCCGTCGCGGCGTTGTCGAGATAATGCAGCGCCGTGCCACCGGGCCGCGAGGACAGAATCGGGAACTCGGCGCGCAGCTCCACCGGATCGAAAGACACTTTCGTCAGCCCTTCGCCAGGCCGGCAAGCGCGCGCGGGGTGTCGATGTCGATCAGCACGCCGTCGCCATCCATCTGCACCTCGGCCATGGCCTCGCCGTGCGCGCCGATCAGATGCTTGGCGCCGACGTCGCCGGCCACTTCCTGCATCTCGCCGAAGAAGCGCCGCGCCCACAGCACGGGATTGCCGCGCTTGCCGCCGCGCACCGGCACGCAAATGGCGCGGCCTTCGGCCGGATTGAAGGCGGCGATCAGGCGGTCCAGATCGGCGGCGGTCACGCGCGGCATGTCGCCGAGGCAGACCAGCGCGCCGTCGCAGCCCTGGGGAACCGCGGCGATGCCGCGTCTGAGCGACGAGCATAGCCCTTCCGAGAAGCCGGGATTGTGCGCGAACAGGACATCGCGCCCGGCAAGCGCCGCCTTGACGCGCTCGGCCTCGTTGCCGGTGACGACGACGACTGGGCGCGCGGACGAGGCCAGCGCCGCGTCCACCACGCGCGTTATCATCGGCACGCCGTCGATCGGCGCCAGCAGCTTGTTGCTGCCCATGCGCCGCGCCAGCCCCGCGGCCAGCACCACCGCGGCGATGCGTGGGGCGCGCTGCGGGCCGGGCGCTTCGCGCTCGATCTCGGCGCGGGGCAGGGGACGGGCGGGAATCTCGGCCAACAGGCCGCCCGCGCCCATGCGCATGATGTCCGCGCGCGTCACCGTCAGGCCCGCCATCAGGCGTTGCAGCACCCAGTCGAAGCCGTTGAGCCGCGGCGAGCGCGCGCAGCCCGGCAGGCCCAGGACCGGCGCGCCGCCGAGTTCGCCCACGAGGATCAGGTTGCCTGGGTCGACCGGCATTCCCAGATGCACGACCCGGCCGCCGGCCCGCTCGATCGCCGCGGGGATCACGTCGCGCCGGTCGGAGATTGCCGAGGCGCCGGACACGAGAACGATGTCCGCGCCGGCCCTGCGCGCCGCGGCGACATGGCGCGCCAGGGTCGCGGCATCGTGGGCGCAGCGGATTTCGCTTCGCAGCGTCCCGCCCAGGCTTTCCATGCGCTGGCGCGTGACCGCGACCGTATTGTCCAGCATGCTTCGCTTGGTGCCCGGCAGTTCGGTCTGGATCAGCACCGCCGCTTTCGGCGCGAACGCAGCCACGCGCAGCAGGGCCCCCTCGCCGGCGCGCGCGGCCTGTTCGCAGCGCGCGACCGTGCTTTCGGCGACAGCGTAGGGAATGATCTTGACGGTCGCGACCATCTGGCGCGGCTCGACCACCGCGAACGGCGGCAGGGTGGCGACCGTGACCGCCTCGTCGATCAGGTTGAGCGCATCGAGGCGCGCATGATCCAGCGCCAGCACGCCGCGCCAAGCGGCGTAAAGATTGCACCGGCCGGTGAAAGCCGTGCCCATGGTCATGTTCTCGCTGCCCAGCGCGGCGGCTATGCGCCGGGCTGCCGCGTCCTCGCCCAGGTCGCCCGGCTCCATCTGGGCGACGGTCACCTGCAAGATGCCGGCGGCGCGAAGCTTGTCCAAATCGGGTCTGGCCAGCACGCGGCCCTTCTTCAGCGTCAGCGCCTTGTCGCGCACGCCGTGCGCCAGAACGGCGCCTTCCGCCCGGTCGATTGGCAATTCGGCGAACTTCATGCGCCGTTCGCCTTTTGCCGGCGGACCTGCGTGATCTGCGCCATGATCGCGATGGCGATCTCGGCCGGCGTCAGCGCGCCGATGCCGAGGCCGACCGGCCCGTGGATGCGCGCGAGTTCGGCCGCGGAAAAGCCCATGCGGCCGAGGCGGTTCAGCCGCGCCTGATGCGTCTTCTTGCTGCCGAGCGAGCCGACATAGAAGCAGTCGCGCCTCAGCGCCACGCTCAGCGCCGCGTCGTCGAGCTTGGGATCGTGCGTCAGCGTGACCACGGCGGTGCGCCGGTCCGGCTTCAGGGCCTCCAGGCCGTCATCCGGCCATTCCTGCAACAGAGTCACGCCGGGGAAGCGCTGGTCGGTGGCGAAGGCGCGGCGCGGGTCGACCACGGTCACGCCGTAGCCCGTTAGCGCCGCCATCGGCGCCAGCGCCTGGGCGATGTGCACCGCGCCGACCACGATGAGCCGCATCGGCGCGTTGAACACCTGCGCGAAGAGCTGGGAATCGGGCTCCTCCAGACGGCCGGATTTGTCGTCGGCGATCGCCTTCAGGACCGCGTCCTTGGCCGCCGGCGCGAGCGCGAGCTCGCCCACGGCCCTGTCGGGATACACCAGCGCCTCGGCGCCGCTCTTCAAGTCGCGCACCAGGGCGCAAGCGGCGCCCTTGCGCCGGGCCTCGAGCAACGCGTCGAGGGTCTCGCGCTTCATCCCAGCTTCTCGACGTAGACCTGAATCTTGCCGCCGCAGGCGAGGCCCACGTCCCAGGCCTGCTCGTTGCTGACGCCGAAATCGAGCAGCCGCGGCTTGCCGTCGGCGATCGCGGACAAAGCCTCCTTCACGACCGCGCCCTCGATGCAGCCGCCGCTGACCGAGCCGGTCATAGCGCCGGCGTCATCCACCGCCAACTGGCTGCCCACAGGCCGCGGCGAGGAGCCCCAGGTGCTGACGACCGTCGCCAGCGCCACGCCCTTGCCCGATTTAAGCCAGCGCGCGGCCTCGATCAGCACATCTTGTCCCGTATCGTTCACGCCGCCATCTCCCGCCACCGCGCCATCCCGGCGCCGCGCCGCTCCGGCGGCGCATTCAGCGCCGCCACTAATTCGGCCAGCGAATTGAGGCTGTGCGCCGGCCGGAACTCGTCCACATGCGGCAATATAGCCCGTATTCCCAGGGATTTGGGCTGGAACTGGTCGTGGCGCAAGAGCGGGTTCAGCCAGATCAGCCGGCGGCAGGATTTGTGCAGCCGCTCCATCTCGCGCCCCAGGCCCGCGCCCGCGTCGCGGTCGAGGCCGTCGCTCAAAAACAGCACCACGGCGCCTTGGGCCAGAACGCGGCGCGACCACAGCCGGTTGAACTCGGCCAGGGACTTGCCGATGCGCGTGCCGCCCGACCAGTCCGTCACGTGGGCCGCCACCTTGTCCAGCGCCACGTCCACGTCCCGATGGCGCAGGTCGCGCGTGACGTTGCTGAGCCGCGTGCCGAACAGGAAGCAGGACACGCGGTCGCGGTCGTTCGCCAGGGCGTGCATGAAATGCAGCAGCAGGCGCGAATAGCGGCTCATCGAGCCCGAGATATCGCATAGGACCACCAAAGGCGGCGGGCGG
>JBQTIS010000494.1:0-2199 GCA_052387895.1 Rhodospirillales bacterium
GGAGGGGACTCATGTATTTGGTCCCCCCTCCCTTCGTGGGAGGGGGGAAAGGGGAGGGGGAGAGTCGGCCGCGTCCTCATTCCAGCTCGGCCAGCCTGCTGGCCTGGTCGTCGGCGATCAGCGCGTCGATCAGCTCGTCCAGCGCCTCGCCCTCCATCACCTTGTCGATCTTGTGGAGCGTCAGGTTGATGCGGTGGTCGCTGACGCGCCCTTGCGGGAAGTTGTAGGTGCGGATGCGCTCGGAGCGGTCGCCCGATCCGACCTGCCCCCGGCGCTGGGCCGCGCGCGCGGCCTCGAGCTTCTGGCGCTCGGCCTCGTAAAGCCTGGCGCGCAGCACCTTCAGCGCCTTGGCCTTGTTGCGGTGCTGCGACTTCTCGTCCTGCTGCTGCACCACGATGCCCGAGGGAATGTGGGTGATGCGCACCGCGCTGTCGGTGGTGTTGACCGACTGGCCGCCGGGACCGGAGGAGCGGAACACGTCGATCCTCAAGTCCTTCTCGTCGATCTTCACATCCACGTCCTCGGCCTCCGGCAGCACGGCGACGGTCGCGGTCGAGGTGTGGATGCGCCCGCTCGCCTCGGTCGCCGGCACGCGCTGCACGCGATGCACGCCCGATTCGAACTTGAGGCGCGCGAACACGCCCCGTCCCGCGATCGAGGCGATCGCCTCCTTCAGGCCGCCGATGCCGGTTTCGCTGCGGTCCATCACCTCGAACTTCCAGCGTCTGCCGGCGGCGTAGCGTTCGTACATGCGGAACAGGGCCGCGGCGAACAGGGCGGCCTCGTCGCCGCCGGCGCCGGCGCGCACTTCCAGGATCGCGTTTTTCTCGTCGGCCGCGTCCTTGGGCAGCAGCAGCAGCTTCACCTGGTTTTCCAGCGCGGGCAGGGATGCCGCCAGCTGCGCGCGTTCCTCCTGCGCCAAGGCCTTCATCTCGGCGTCGCTGCCGGGGTCGGCCAGGATCGCGCCCAGGTCCTTGATCTCGGCCTGCTTGCGGCGCAGGCTCACAATCGCCTCGGCCACCGGCGAAAGATCCGAGTATTCCTTGGCCGCGCGCGCATAGGATTCGTGGTCCAGCGGCGTTTCGCTCGCCATCGCCGCGCGCAGTTCGTTGCGCCGCGCCACCACGCGATCGAGTTTCTGGTCCAGGCTCACTTCCGTTGTTCCTCGTCGTCCAATCTGAACAGCCGCTTCAACAGCGCCTCGGCCTCCTCCGGTTCCGGGTCCCCGGCGGCGATCGCGCGCAGCATCTGCGACGGATCGTGCAGCAGCCGGTTGACCAGAAGCCGCGTGGCCTCAGCCGCGTCGATCCCCGGCGTTTCCGCCAGCAGCCGCGCGCGCTCGGCCTCGAAGCGCCGGCGCAGCGCGCTCAAGGCCGGCACCGCCGCGCGCTCGGCCCGCCCGCGCAAGAACGAGGCCGCCTCCTCGTCGAGAATCCGCCAGGCGTCCTTCGCCGCCGCCTCGCGGGTCGAGCGGCCCTTGATCGCCAGGCGCTCCAGCGCGTCCAGATCGTAGCGGAACGCGCCGTCCACGGCGTCGATGTCCGCCGCCAGGTCGGCCGGGATCGCCGCGTCGATCAAAAGGACCGGCTTTTGCCGGCGCCGCGCCAGGGCCGCGCGCAGGACGGGCGCGTCGAGCGTGAAGACGCCCGAGCCTTGCGCGCTGATCGCCACGTCGGCGGCGGCCAGCAAATCGCCCAGCCGGTCGAGCCCGGCATGGTTGCAGCCCAATTGCCGCGCCGCCGCCTCGGCGCGCGCGGGGCTCGCGGCCGCGATCACCATGCGCCTGGCGCCGGCCTGGGAAAAATGCTCGGCCAAGAGCAGCCCCATGTCGCCCAGGCCGATCACCAGGCACGAGGCCTGGTCGAGGTCGCCGTGCAGGTCGCGCGCCACTTGCGCCGCGGCGGCGGCCAGCGACACCGGTCCTTCCGCGACCCGGGTTTCGCTCCGCACGCGCTTGGCGGCGGCATAGGCCGCCTGCAGCGCGGTTTCGAGCTCGGGCCCGACCAGCCCCATGGTCTGCGACAGGCGGTGGCTCGCCTTCACCTGGCCCAGCCCCTGCGGCTCGCCGATCCCCAGGCTGTCCAGCGACGCAGCCACCGCCAGCACGTGGCGCAGCGCCCGGTCGCCGGTCAGGCGATAGAACTGGCGCTCCAGCGCGGCGGCCTCCATGCCGCCGCCCCGTGCGATCTCCTCCAGCGC
>JBQTIS010000495.1:0-6729 GCA_052387895.1 Rhodospirillales bacterium
CCCCCTCCCGCTCGACGCGACTTGCGTCGCGCCGGGGGAGGGGGGACACCCAATCCAATAGAGTCCCCTCCCCCTTGGGGGGGAGGGGGTGGGAGAGGGTGAGGCTGCTTGATCGGAAAATGCTCTAGCGCAGCGCTCCCCCGCGCCGTGCGGCGCGCGGTATTTGCCGCTTCCTCGTCCAATCCTCCGAGAAGGAGACCCCATGCAAGTCCAATCCTACCTGTTCTTCGACGGCCGCTGCGAGGAGGCGCTCGCGTTCTACCGCGAGGCGCTGGGCGCGAAGGTCGAGATGATGATGCGCTTCAAGGAAAGCCCCGACCCCGCCGCCTGCCCGTCTGGCGCCGCCAACCTCAACAAGGTGATGCACGCCTGCTTCAGCATCGGCGACACGCGCGTGATGGCGTCGGACGGACGCTGCACCGGCGCGCCCAGCTTCCAGGGCTTCGCCCTGTCGCTCGATGCCAAGGACGAAGCCGAGGCCGGACGCCTGTTCGCGGCGCTCGGCGACGGCGGACAGGTGCGGATGCCGCTGGCCAAGACGTTCTTTTCGCCCAGCTTCGGCATGGTGGCCGACCGTTTCGGGGTTTCGTGGATGGTGATCGTGGCGCCTCAGCCCACCCCCAATTCGCGATAGAGCTGGGCCACGGCGTCGGCGGTGCGCTCGATGGTGAACATCGCCTCGAATCGCCGGCGGGCGTTTTCGGCGAGACGCGCGCGCAAGGCCGGCTCGTCGAGCAGCCTGGCGATCGCCCGGGCCAGCGCCGCGGCGTCGCCCGGCGGCACCAACAGGCCGGTCTCGCCCTCGACCACCGCGTCGGGAATCGCGCCGACCGGGGTCGAGATCACCGCCGCGCCCACCGCCATCGCTTCCAGGATCGCGATCGGCAGGCCTTCCTGGCGCGACGGCAGGACGAAAATGTCGGCCGCGTCCAGCAGCGCGCGCGCCCGCTCCGCGTCCTGCCAGCCCGGCAGCGCCACGCGGCCGCTCAAGCCCAGCGCCGTCACTTCGGCGCGGTATTTCCCGACCGGCCCGTTGCCGGCCAGCGTGGCGGTCCAGGCGCGCCGGGCGAGCTCGGGCGCCGCCAGCGCCGCGATCAGCTCGGGCGTACCCTTGCGGGGGCCGAGCTCGCCCAGCATCAGCAGGCGCGCGGGGCCGGCTGCGGTTCTGTCGCGCCACGGCGTCCTGGGCGCGCCGTTGTGGATCAGCGTCACGTGGCCGGGATCGAGGCCCAGCGCTCGCGCGGCGAAATCGCGCCAGAACGTGCCGATCACCACCACCCGCGCCGCGCGCTTCAGGGTCGCGACCACCAGCCGGCGCTGCCACGGCGGCAGGCCGTTGTAGTTGGCGTCGAAGTCGGAGCCGTGCAGGTGCACGACCGTGCGCACGCCCAGCGCATGGGTGATCGCGGCCAACGTCAGCTTGCGCGTCACGCTGCCGTAATGTGCCATGTGCAGGTGCACCAGGTCCGCGCGGCGCAAGGCGCAGGCGGCCGCGATTCTCGCCGCCGCCGCGGCGAAGTGGAACGGCATCGCCCAGAACGCGCCGGGGCCATAGGTGTCGACGATGGCGATTTCGACGCCGGGCAGGCGCCGGGGCAGGGCTTGGGCCAGATAGACCACCAGGCTCGCCATGCCGCCCCGTCCGCGCCTTCCGCCCGGCGAGGCCATCAGCACGCGGCGCTGCGGTTGCGGCATCGGGGGAGCGGCCATCGCCGGCTACAGCCTGCGATAGAGGAACCCGGGGATGTGGTAGCGGCGGCGGTTCAACACGCAGCCGATCACCGGCCCGCCCACCTCCATCAGCCGGTCGCGCAGGTTGCGCGCCACCGGGGCGCGGGTGGACTCGGCGTTGACGATCAGCACCACCGCGTCCATCTGGTTGGCGATCATCACCGGATCGAACGATTGGGACAGGGCGGGGCTATCGACCACCACCAGCTCGAACTCGGCGCGCATGCGGTCCCAGAACTGCGTCATGCCCGGCGGTTCGCCGTTGCCGCCCGCGCCGGCGGCCGCCTGGCGCTCGGAGATGTAGAGGGAGCTCGCGCGCACGCGGTGGAACGCGAGCCAGGTATGGGCGGTGGCGCCGCTTTCGGGCGCGCCGGCGGGGCCCTCGACCGGCAGGCCCAGCTCGACCCGCTGGATCGGGGCCGGGCCCTCGATCAGCCCGCGCTGGCCCAGCTGGCGCAGCTGGTCGTTCGCCGGCATGGCGAGGTCCAGCAGCAGCACGCGGTCGTGCGCGCGCATGGCCGCGACCAGCGCGAAGTCGCGCGCGACCGACGAAGTGCCGTCGCCCGCGTTGGCGGCGACGAACTGCACCCGCACGAAGCCGAGCCGCCGCCCCCGCGCCCTGACCGTGCGGTAGGTGAGGTAAAGCAGCTTCAACGCTTCCTGGATGGTCAACAGCTCCGGGCCGTCGGCGCCGGAATAGGGGGCTTCGGTGTCCTCGACGTAGGCCATGGCGCCCGCCGCTATTTCCAGGTCCGCCGGCCGCCGTGCGGCCGCCGGGGCCCGGCGCCATGGCGCAGCGGCGCCACCAGCAGCACCGGCAGGCCGAGCGAGCGTTCGACGTCGTCGGGCGTGAGATAGGTCTGGCGCATCTGCGCCACCACGAAGGCCGTGGCCAGCGCCGACAGCAGGCCCAGAAACACCGAGGCCGCCAGGATCGGCAGGCGCAGATTCTTGCCGGCCGCCGGCGGCTCGGCCGATTCGATGATGCGGATGTTGGCGCTCTTGTTGCGGTCGAACTCCTCGGTGATGCGCGCTTCCTCCAGCCGCGTGGTGTAGGTGCGGTAGTTGTCTTCGAGGATCGAGCGCTCGCGCTCCAGGTCGCGGAACTGGCGGTCCTGCGCGGTCAGGCCGGCGAGCCGCTCGCGCAGCTTCTTCAGGCTCGAGTCGAGCTCGCCCTGGCGCGCGCGCTGGCCCTGCAGGTCGGCCTCGAGCCGCGCCAGGTCGCGCTCCAGCTCGTCCAGCACCGGGGTGCGGCCGTAGCGCGTGCTGTCGGACGAGGTCGACTGGTCCTCGGCGAGGAAGCGCCGCGCCTCGGCGATCTGGGCGTCGACGTCCACGATCACGCGCGAGGATTCCCGGTACTTGGTCAGCAGGTCGCGCCGGCGCAGCTCGAGCCCCATCAGCGTGGCGCGGGCCGATTCCAGCGCGCGCGTGCGCGTGGTGTCCTGGCTCAGCAGCACCTGCGGCTGGGTGCCGGCGGCCTGGGCCTTCAGGCCGTGACCTTGCGCCTGCAAGCCCCGGATGCGCTCGTCGAGCTGCTGCATCGCCGTGTTCAGGTCGTATTCCTGGCGCAGCAGCAGGTTGGTCTGGTCCTCGATGTTCGAGATGTTGTTCTGGCTGCGGAAGGCCTGAAGCCGCGCCTCTATGTCGGCAAGCTGCTTGGCGTAGATGTCGCGCTGCTGCACCAGCACGGTCGAGCGGGTCTGGCTGAACACCTCGCGGCGCTTGTCGATGTAGAAGCGGATCAAAAGGTTCAGCGCCTCGGCGGCGATCTGCGAGTCGCGGTGGCTGTAGGCGAGCTGGATGACGTTCGAACCCTGCACCGCCGTCAACCGCAGGTCCTTCTCGAACCGCTCGACCGCGAGGTCGAGCGCGCGCGGGCGCTGGCGGCCGGCGGGCGTGGGCAGGTCGAAGGCCGGGCCGCCCGAGAGCGCGGGATAGATCTCGTCGAGGCCGACGGTCTTGATCACCTCCTGCTTCAACTCGCGGCTGCCCAGGATCTCGAGCTCGGCCTTGACGATCTGCTCCCGGTCGAACGAGAAGCTCTGGGCGTTCTCGCCGGCTTCCGGGCGAAATACGTATTCGCGTCCCAGCAGCACCAACAGGCGCGCCTCGGCCTCGTAGGTCGTGCGCACCAGCAGCGACGCGGCGATGCCCAGGCACACCGGCACCAGGAAGGCGGTCAAGATCGCCCAGCGGTCGTAGAACACCGCCGTCAGCACGTCGCGCACGGTGACGCCGCGCGGCGCGAACTCGGCCCCGCCGTCGCGCCCCGGCGCGGCCGCGCGCGGCGCGTCCATGACGATGTCGCCGTCTTCGCTCAGGCTGGCCATGACGTCAGCGCTGTCTGGTCCACCAAATACCCCGGTCCCGCGCCGAATCACTAGGGATAGGCGAACGCGGTACCCCAGTATCACAATATATAGGTTTCCAGCCCAAATCGCGACCAAAAATCCGGGGCTTTTCAAGGCCCCGGGAGCCAGGGCGGGGCGCGGCCGGATACCCCGGGCGGGGCTCGACTTGGGAGCCGGCGGGGTGCCAAGTTGGGCCGGGAGCCGCCGTCCAGCCGGCCCGTCGTTCCGGGAAGGATTCCGATGACCGAACCTTGCGACCTGGGCGCCGTCGAGGCGCGGCGGCTGATCGGCACGAAAAAGCTTTCGCCGGTGGAGCTGCTGGCCTCGTGCCTCGAGCGCATCGAGCGCGTCAATCCCGCGCTCAACGCGGTCGTTGCGATCGACGCGGAGCGCGCCACGGCCGCCGCGAAACGCGCCGAGCGCGCGGTCATGGCGGGCGAGGCGCTGGGGCCCCTGCACGGCCTGCCCTTGGGGGTGAAGGACCTGGAGGAGACCGAGGGCCTCAGGACCACCTACGGCTCGCCGATTTTCAAGGACCACGTGCCGAAGGCGGACGAGCGCGGCAAGGCAGTGCTGCGCGCGGCCGGGGCGATCGTGCTGGCCAAGACCAACACGCCTGAGTTCGGCGCCGGGGCCAACACGCGCAACGAGGTCTATGGCCCGACGCGCAATCCTTTCGACCCGAAGCGAACGCCGGGCGGCTCGTCCGGCGGATCGGCGGTGGCGCTGGCCACGGGCATGCTGCCGATCTGCACCGGCTCGGACACCGGCGGGTCCTTGCGCACCCCCGCGGCCTATTGCGGCGTGGTCGGGTTCCGCACCTCGCCGGGCGTGGTGCCGAACGAGCGCCTGCCGCTCGGCTGGACCAATTTGAGCGTGCGCGGGCCGATGGGACGCGGCGTCGCCGACGCGGCGCTGCTGCTGTCGGCGCAGGCCGGGTTCGACGCGCGCGATCCCCATTCGCGGCCGCTCGACCCCGCGCAGTTCCGCGATCCCGCGCCGGTCGACCTTGCGAGGCTGCGCGTGGCCTACAGTCCCGATTTCGGGGGCGCGGCCAGGATCGACAAGACCGTGCGCGCCGCGTTCCTGGACCGGATCGGGCGCGTCGCGCCCGCGTTCAAGTCGTGCGCGGAGCGCTGCTCGGACATGGCGGGCGGCGACGAGGCCTTCGCCGGAATCCGCGCGCAGAACTTCCTGGCGGCGCATCTGGAGAAATACCGAACCAAGCGAGCGCTGGTCGGCCCCAACGTCGCCGCCAACGTGGAGGAGGGCTTGCGCCACAGCGCCGAGGATGTGGCGCGCGCGCACGCGCTGCAAACGCGCATCTTCCGCGATTTCCAGGCGATGTTCCGCGAGATCGACCTGTTCCTGGCGCCGGTCGCCGCGGCGCCGCCGTTTCCGGTGGAGACCTGGTATCCCGAGACCGTCGACGGCGCCAGGCTCAAGAGCTATTTCCACTGGCTGGCGCCGGCCTATCTCGTGACGCTCACGGGCAATCCCGCCCTGTCGCTGCCGTGCGGCCTGGAGCCGAGCGGCGCGCCGTTCGCGCTGCAGCTCGTGGGCCCGCATTGCGGCGACCGCTTTGTCTTGTCGGCGGCGCTCGCCCTGGAGCGGCATTTCCAGGCCGACCCCGCGACCGCGCGGCCGGTGCCGGACCTCGGCAAGCTCGCGGGCAAATAGCAGCCCCCGCGGCGCGAACCGCGGGGGCTTCACCGTCTCACCGGGAAGGGTTACGCCTCGGGCTGCGGCGCGGGGGGCTGCGGCGCGGGCGCGGGCGGCGGGCCGCGGCGCAGGCGGTCGGCCATGAACTGGTCGAACTCGGCCTTGTCCTTGGCCTGGCGCAGGCGGCCGAGGAATTCCTTGAACTCGCGCTGTTCCTCTTCCAGGCGCTTCAGCGTGTCGGCGCGGTATTCGTCGAACGCGGCGTTGCCGCTCGATTCGCCCCGCCGGCCGCCCGACCAGCGCTCGGCCATGTCGTGCACGCGCTCCTTGAACTCGCCGTGCCAGCGCTCCGCGCCGGCGTGCTTCCAGCATCCCATGCGTCCGCTCCCGATCAAAAAGGCCAACATCGCCAGGCCGAATGGCCACCAGAACACGAAGCCGAGGATCATCAACGCGGTCCAGGCGGGCTTGCCCATGTCGTCGATCTTCGCCGCGATACCCATCTGCTCTGCGACTCCAAGTGAATGTTAGTAACATTCACATAAAACATGAAAGCCCGCAAGTCAAGAGGGCTTGCGCCGGCCCTTAGGGTCGGGCGGGCCTAGAGCCCGAAAATCGAGGCAAGGCCGGTGCGTTGCGACAGCGCGGCCATGTCCTCGGGGCCGGGCGCGGCCACGGGCTCGGACGCCGCCTTCAGCACCAACGGCAGCAGGCCGACATCGCCGGGCGAGAGCAAGAAGACGCCGGGCCTGCTCAACACCCAGTGCACGCAAGCGCGGATGTCGTCCACGGCGTCCAAGGGCTGGTACCAGGTCGCGCGGTCCCTGGCCGCGCCCGCGGCCCAGGGCCCGCGCGCCACGCCCTTGATGGTCTGCACCGCCACGCCGCGCGACCCAGCCAGCGCCACGGTCTTTTCGAAATCGGGCGCGTAGGTCGCGTGCTGCGCGGCGAACCAGTTCCACGGCAGCAGGATCGAATCGAA
>JBQTIS010000496.1:0-10929 GCA_052387895.1 Rhodospirillales bacterium
GGCTGTGGGTGTGCTGTTGGGTTACCTGGTCGGTGCACAGCTACCGGGGGGCGCCTAAAAAACGCGGCCCCATCGTCAGCATCGCCCAGAACGACAGCACGCGCATCACCATCGGCCGGGGCTGGCCGACGCGCCAGATCGTGTTGAACGCCGACTCGATGGTGTTCAGCGTCATGATCGAGGTGATGGCGACGAACACCACGCCCACGGCGGTCATCTTGCCGGCGTTCTTGGTGAAGCCCTGCAGCGTCTGGGCCACGGTGTCGCCGACCTCGGGCACCATGTTCTGGAACAGCATGGCCTGGGCCTGCTCGCGGACGCCCTCGAACGCGGGGAACGCGGCCAGGATGGCGAAAGCGATGGTGAGGAGCGGCACCATCGACAAAAGCGTGGTGTAGGTGAGCGAGGCCGCGACCTGGGGCCCGCGGTCGCGGTAGAAGCGCCCGGCGGCGTAGACGCCGAGGCGCGCGCCGTCGGCGGCGGCGGGGGCGGCGCGGCCGGCGAGCGCCTTCCAGTCGCGGTTCTTAAGCCGCCTTCGCGCGGCCGAAGCGGCCCGCGAGCGCATGGCCGCGAGCGACGCGGAAAACCGGCCGGCAAGCCCGGCGCCCAAGCGTTCGGCGAAGCGCATGAGGCGACTATAGCCGAAGCCGCGGGCGCGCTAAATCCTTTGCCGCACGGGGGTTTAGCTCAAGGCCCGGCGCCTTTGACGCACCCAGGCCTTCGTGTAGGATGCGCCGAAGTTTCCCGTCATCGGCCGATCGATCGAAAGCGAGGACCTTTGCGATGAGCGACGCCCCGACGGACAAAGTGGGGCCGCTGATGGCCGGCACGCGCGGCCTGATCCTGGGCGTCGCCAACGACCGCTCGCTGGCCTGGGGCATCGCGGCGGCGCTGAAGGCGCAGGGCGCCGCGCTCGCCATCACCTATCAGGGCGAGGCGATGGGCAAGCGCGTGCAGCCCCTGGCGCAACAACTCGGCGCCGAGATCGTGATGGATTGCGACGTCGGCAACGACGCCAGCATGGACGCGGTGTTCGCCGCGATCGAAAAGGCCTGGGGCCGGATGGATTTCCTGGTCCACGCCGTCGCGTTTTCCGACCGCGAGGAGCTGAAGGGCGATTACGTGCGCACGTCGCGCGCCAACTTCGCCATGACCATGGACATCTCGTGCTATTCCTTCACCGCCCTGGCGCAGCGCGCGGTCAGGCTGATGCCCGGGGGCGGCGGCATGCTGACGCTGACCTATTCCGGCGCCGAGCGCGTGATGCCGCACTACAACGTCATGGGCTTGGCCAAGGCGGCGCTGGAGGCGAGCGTCAAGTACCTGGCCGCCGATCTGGGCAAGCAGAATATCCGCGTCAACGCGATTTCGGCCGGGCCGATCCGCACGCTGGCCTCGGCCGGGATCGGCGATTTCCGCTATATCCTGAAATGGAACGAGTACAACGCCCCCTTGCGCCGCAACGTCACCATCGAACAGGTGGGCGGATCGGCGCTGTATCTGCTGAGCGACCTGTCGTCGGGCGTGACCGGCGAGGTGCTGCACGTCGATTCGGGCTATCACGTCGTCGGCATGCTGGCGGTCGACGCCGCGCCCAAGGTCGCCGAGATGCTGAAGAACTTCAAGACCACCGACGGCAATTCGGGCTGACGGGGCGATGGCGGGCAATACGTTCGGCCATCTGCTGCGCCTGACGACCTGGGGCGAGAGCCACGGGCCCATGATCGGCGCGGTGGTGGACGGCTGCCCGCCGCTGATCGCGTTGAGCGAGGCGGACATCCAGCCCTGGCTCGACAAGCGCCGGCCCGGCCAGTCGCGCTTCACCACCCAGCGCCAGGAGCCGGACCGTGCGCGCATCCTGTCGGGCGTGTTCGAGGGCCGGACCACGGGAACGCCGATTTCGATGGTGATCGAGAACCAGGACGCGCGCAGCAAGGACTACTACGACAACATGGACCGGTTCCGGCCCGGCCATGCCGACTACACCTACCAGGTCAAGTACGGCATCCGCGATTACCGCGGCGGCGGCCGCGCCTCGGCGCGCGAGACCGCCACGCGCGTGGCCGGCGCCGCGGTCGCGCGCAAGGTGCTGAACCACCTGGTCGCGGGCGGCGTTCAGGTGCGCGGCGCGCTGATCCAGGTGGGCCCCCACAAGATCGACCGCGCGCATTGGGACTGGAGCGAGGTCGACAGGAACGCGTTCTTCTCGCCCGACGCCAAGGCGGCGGAGGTCTGGGCCGAGCACCTGGACCGGGTGCGCAAGGCCGGCTCGTCGTGCGGGGCGGTGATCGAGGTGGTGGCCTCGGGCGCGCCGGCGGGTCTGGGGAGCCCCGTGTTCGACAAGCTCGACGGCGACATCGCGCGCGCGATGATGAGCATCACCGCGGTCAAGGGCGTGGAGATCGGCGCGGGCATGGCCGCAGCGGAGCTGACCGGCGAAACCAACGCCGACGAGATGCGCATGAAGGGCGGCAAGGTCGCGTTCCTTTCCAACAACGCGGGCGGGATTCTGGGCGGCATTTCCTCAGGGCAAGACATCGTGGTGCGCTTCGCGGTCAAGCCGACCTCCTCGATCCTGACGCCGCGGCGCACGGTCACGGCCGACGGCCAGGACGTGGAGATCGTCACCAAGGGCCGCCACGATCCCTGCGTCGGCATCCGCGCCGTGCCGGTGGGCGAGGCCATGCTGGCGCTGGTGCTGGCCGACCACCTGTTGCGCCAGCGCGCGCAGTGCGGGCTGAAGTAGCCAAGAGATTTTTCTTCATACGTCTTGGCCGCGTTTGTCCCGGCGCCGACGGCCATAAGGCGCTAATGCGCCGCTTCGCCTTCCTTCTTGCGCCACATGAGCGCGTGGCCCTTCTCGCGCAAGGCCTGGAACACGACGTAGAGCGTGGGGATCAGGAAAATGCCGAACGCCGAGGCGAAGATCATGCCGCCGAACACGGCGGTGCCGACGGCGCGCCGGCTGATGGCGCCCGCCCCGGCCGCGATCACCAGCGGCACCAGGCCCAGGATGAACGCGAAGCTGGTCATCATCACGGCGCGGAACCGCGCCCCGGCGCCGGCCACCGCGGCCTCGGCGATGGCCATGCCCTGCTCGCGCTTTTCCTTGGCGAACTCGACGATCAGAATGCCGTTCTTGGCCGCCAGCGCGATCAGCACCACGATGCCGATCTGGGCGTAGAGGTTGTTGTCGAGCCCGGCCAGGTTGATCGCCGCCATCGCGCCCAAGAGGCCGACCGAAACCGACAGCAGCACCGGGATCGGGATGGTCCAGCTTTCGTACAAGCCCACCAGGAACAGGTAGGCGAACAGGAAGGCGAGCGCGAAGATGTAGAGCGTCTGGCCGCCGGCCTGGCGCTCCTGCAAGGCCGTTCCGGTCCATTCGTAGCCGTAGCCCTGCGGCAGCACGCGTTCGGACAGCCGCTCCATCGCGATCAGCGCCGTGCCGCTGGAATAGCCTTGGCCCGGCTCGCCCTGGAGCGTCGCGCTGCGGTAGTTGTTGTAGCGCTGCAGCCATTGCGGACCGACCACCACGCGCGCGTCGGCCACCGCGCGCAACGGAACCATGTCGCCCTTGTTGTTGCGGATGTTGATGCGATAGATGTCGGGCACCTCGTCGCGGTCCCGGGCCTCGCCCTGGATGTTGACCTGCCAGGTGCGGCCGAACAGGTTGAGGTCGTTGACGTAATAGCTGCCGAGCAGCGCCTGCATCGAGGTGAAGATGTCGTTGATCGACACGCCGAGCTGCTGCGCCTTGTCGCGGTCGATCTCGAGAAAGATTTGCGGCGTGTTGGTGGAGAACAGGCCGAACACCGCCTTGAGCTCGGGCCGCTGGTTGGCGGCGAACATCATGGCGCGCTGGGAAGCGGCCAGCTCGGCCGCCGCCCCGCCGCGCAGATCCTCGAGCTGGTACTCGAAGCCCGAGCCGCTGCCCAGGCCCAGGATCGGCGGCATGTTGAACACCAGAAGGTTGGCCGCGGGCATCGGGCGCGCCTTGGCGCGGATCTGGTCGATGATCGCGAACGCCGAAAGCGACTTCGCCTCGCGCTTCTTCCAGTCCTCGAGCTCGACGATGAAGAACGCGTTGTTGGACTGCGCGATGCCGTTCAAGTAGCTGAAGCCCACCACGGTGATGACGCTGCGCACCCCCTTGGTGTCGCGGATCAGCCCTTCGATCTCCTTGGCCGCGGCGTCGGCGCGGTTGACCGAGGCGCCCTCGGGCAGTTGCAGCTCGGCGAAGAACAGGCCCTGGTCCTCGGCCGGCAGGAACCCGGTCGGGGTCCTCAGGAACAGCGCGCCCGTGCCGGCCACGACCGCCGCCAGCACCGCCAGCGACAGCACGGACTTGCACACCAGCGACTTGACGATGCCGGCATAGCCCGCGGCGCAGCGGTCGATGAAGCCCAGGACGTGCTTCATCGGGCCCTTCTTGGGCCCGTGCGCGGGCTTCAGGATCACGCCGCAGAGCGCGGGGCTGAGCGTCAGCGCGTTGACCGCCGAGATCAGCATCGACACCGACACCACCATGGCGAATTGCTGGTACATCTGCCCGGCGATGCCCGGCACGAAGCCGACCGGCACGAACACCGACAGCAGCACCAGGGTGATGGCGATGATCGGCGCGGTGATCTGGCCCATCGCCTTCTTTGCCGCCTCCTTGGGCCCTATCCCTTCCTCGTGCATGATGTGCTCGTCCGCCTCGACCACCACGATGGCGTCGTCGACCACGATGCCGATCGCCAGCACCACGGCGAACAGCGACACGGTGTTGGCCGTGAATCCGAACGCCAGCAGCACCGCGAAGGTGCCGACCAGCGCCACCGGCACGGCGACGGTCGGGATCAGCGTGGCGCGCAAGGAGCCGAGGACCAGGAACACCACCAGCACCACCAGCACGAAGGCCTCGGCCAGCGTGTGCAGCACCTCCTCGATCGTGGCCCTGACGAAGCGCGTGGTGTCGAACATCACGTCGTAGGCGAGGTCGGGCGGAAAGCGCTTGGCGAGCCCGGCCATCGCCTTTTGCACGCCGTCGGCCACCTGCAGCGCGTTGGCGTCGGGCGCCTGGGCCACGTAAAGGATGGTGGCGGGCCGGCCGTTGAACCGGCCGAAGCTGTCGGCGGTCTGCGCCGCCAGATCGACCCGTCCCACGTCCTTCACGCGCACCACCGATCCGTCGGGGTTGGCGCGCAGGACGATGTTCTCGAACTCCGGCACCTCGCCCAAGCGCCCCTTGGTCTGGATGGTGAGCTGGAACTGCGTGTCGGGCAGGGCCGGCTGCGCGCCGACGCGGCCGAGCGCGGCCTGCACGTTCTGGGCCTTGACCGCGTTGACGATCTCGTTGATCGAAATGCCCAGGCTGGTCAGCCGGTCGGTCGAAAGCCAGATGCGCATGGAATAGCTCAAGGGACCGTAGATGCCGGCCTCGCCCACGCCCGGCACGCGCGCCAGCGCGTCGAGGATGCTGATGGTGGCGTAGTTGCTGAGGTAAAGCGCGTCGTAGCTGCCCTTGGGCGAATAGAGCGCCATCACCTGCAACAGCGAGGACGATTTCTTTTTCACCGTCAAACCCTGGCGCGTGACCTCGTCCGGTAGCTTGGGTTGGGCGAGCTGAACGCGGTTCAGCACGTTGACGGTGTTGATGTCGGTGTTGCTGCCGACCGCGAACGTGACCGTCAGCGTGTAGCTGCCGTCGCTGCCGCTGGTCGATTTCATGTACAGCATCTTGTCGACGCCGTTGACCTGCGATTCGATCGGCTGGGCGACCGTGGCCTCGACCACGTCGGCGCCGGCGCCGGGATAGAACCCCGCGACCGCCACCTGCGGCGGCACGATGTTGGGGAACTGCGCGATCGGGATGAACAGGATCGCGATCAGGCCCGCGATCGTGATCACGGCCGAAACGACGATCGACAGCCGCGGGCGGTCGATGAAGACGGCGGAGATCATGGGATCAGCTTTTCGGCGCCGGCACCGAAGAAGGCTGCACCGTTGGGTTGACCACCATGCCCGGGCGCACTTTCAGCAGGCCCTCGACGACGATCAGCTCGCCTTCCTTCAAGCCTTCCTCGACCACGGCGCTGCCATCCCTGCGCGGGGCCGCCTTGATGCGCCGGACCTCGATCTTGCGGTCCTTGTCCACCACCAGCACGAAGCGCCCGCCCTGGTCCACCTGGGTGGCGGCCTGGGGGATCACCACCGCCAGCTCCGCGTCGCGGCTTTCCGCGGTCACGCCCACGGACTGGCCATCCACCAAGATCCTGTCGGGGTTGGGAAACACCGCGCGCACGGTCAGCGTGTCGGTGCCCTGCGCCACCTGCACGTCCAGGAAATCCACCTTGCCCGGATGCTTGTAGAGCGTGCCGTCGGGCAGGCGCACGCGCACGACGGCCTCGGTCTGCTTGCCGGTCCCGGCCGCGCGCGCCTGAAGCTCGGTCATGATTCGCTGGGCGACCGGGAAGGTGACGTAGATCGGGTCCTGGCGGACGATGGTGGCGAGCGTGCCGGTGTCGGGACCGACCAGGTTGCCGACGGTGACGTTGGCCTGGCCGATGCGCCCGGCGATCGGCGCCTTGATGTCGGTATAGCCCAAATTGATTTCGGCGGTGCGCAAGCCCGCCTGCGCCGCCAGCACGTTGGCCCGCGCGATGCCCTCTTCGGCCACGCGCTGGTCAACGGTCGATTGCGCGATGTTCTGGTTCCTGACCAGCTCGCGCGCGCGGGCGAGTTGCTGCACGGCATTGGTGACCTGGGCCTGCGCCTTGGCCACCTCGGCCTTCTGTTCGTCGACCGTGGCCTGGTATTGCGCCTTTTCGATGCCGAACAGAAGCTCGCCCTCCTTCACGTCCTTGCCCTCGGCGAACAGGCGCTTTTCCAGAAAGCCCTGCACCCGCGCGCGCAGGTCGACCTTGTCGACCGCCCTGACGCGCCCAGTGAAGTCGAGCGACGGGCGCACGTTGCGCTTCTCCACCTTCTCGACCACCACCCCCGGCGGCTGGGCGGGCGCGGGCTGCTGCGCCAGGGCGGAAGCGCAAAGCGCCGGGCCCAGGCCGAGCAAGAATATCGTTTTCGCGGCGGCGTGCATGCGCGTCCTCTACGGTCGGTGGGCGATGAAATCGATCTCGACCAGCGCTTCGCGCGCGAGCGCGGCGACGCCGACGCAGGTGCGGGCCGGCAGCCTGCCCCGGGCGAAATAGCCCTCGTAGACCGCGTTCATGCGCCGGTAGTGGCCCTTGAAGTCGGTCAGGAACACGCGCGCGGCGACCACATGCTCGAACCCCAGTTTCACGCCCGCGAGCACGATCCCGAGGTTGTCCATGACGCGCCGGGTTTGGCCCTCGATGTCCTGGGGCATCGCCGCCGCGTCGTTCGCGGGGTCGTTGGCGATCTGGCCGGTCAGGAACACGAAGCCGCCGGCCTCGACCGCATGGCTGTAGGGCGCCACGGGCCTGGCGCCGCCCGCGATCATGTGGAATTCCGGCAAGCCCAAGCCTTCCCCCCGCCCCCGACGCCGGGCCAGCATAGCAAGCCAACGGACCCGCGCAAAACCGGCCGGGATGATCGCCGCCGCGATCTTGGCTACACTGGCCCGGCAGACCGACCCAGAGGCCGCATGATCCGCCGCCCCGCCGCCATCCTTGCCGCGCTGGCGCTTGCCTTTTCCCTGGCGGACGCCCCCGCGCGGGCCGCGGGCAAGGACGAGCTGGTCATCGGCATGACCCAGTACCCCTCGACGCTGCACCCGATCATCGAATCGATGCTGGCCAAGACCCTGGTCTTGAGCATGACGCGCCGGCCGTTCACCGCCTACGACGCGGACTGGAAGCTGGTGTGCATGCTGTGCACGGAACTGCCGACGATCGAGAACGGCCTGGCGCGGCCCGAGGACCTGCCCGAGGGCAAGAAGGGCGTCGCCGTCACCTATACCATCCAGCCCAACGTCGCCTGGGGCGACGGCACGCCGGTCACCACCAAGGACGTGGCCTTCACCTACGAGGTGGGCCGGCACCCGCAGAGCGGCGTGGCCGCGGCCGAGTTCTATCGCCGCGCCTACAAGCTGGACGTGAAGGACGCCAAGACCTTCACCATCCATTTCGACAAGCTGACCTTCGAGTACAACGCGATCAACGATTTCCGCGTGCTGCCCGCGCATTTGGAGGCCGAGGCCTTCGCCGACCCCAAGGAGTACCGCAACCGCACGCGCTACGACACCGACCCCGCCAACCCCGGGCTTTATTTCGGCCCCTACCGCGTGACCGAGACCAGGGCGGGATCGCATATCGCGCTCGAGCGGAACCCGACCTGGTACGGCGACAAGCCGCATTTCAGGCGCATCGTGTTCCGCACCATCGAGAACACCGTGGCGCTGGAGGCCAACCTTCTGTCCGGCGCGATCGACTACATCGCCGGCGAGCTGGGGCTGACGCTGGACCAGGCCCTGGCCTTCGAGCAGCGCCACGGCGCGAAGTACGACATCGTGTACAAGCCCGGCCTGATCTACGAGCACATCGAGTTGAACCTGGATAACCCGGCGCTGAAGGATCGGCGCGTGCGCCGCGCCCTGTTGATGGCGCTCGACCGCAAGACGGTCAGCGACAAGCTGTTCGGTGGCAAGCAGCCCGTGGCCACCACCAACGTCAGCCCGCTGGACTGGGTGTACGACCAGGAGCTGAAACCCGTGCCCTACGATCCCGAGGGCGCCGGCAGGCTGTTCGACGAGGCGGGCTGGAAGCGGGGCCCGGGCGGCATGCGCCAGAACGCGGCCGGGCAGGCGCTCGGCTTCGAGCTGATGACCACCGCCGGCAACCGCTCGCGCGAAACGGTGCAGCAGGTGTTGCAGGCGCAATGGAAGCAGGCGGGGGTGGAGATCCGCATCCGCAACGAGCCGCCGCGCGTGTTCTTCGCCGAAACCGTAAGCAAGCGGCGCTTCACGGGCATGGCGATGTTCGCGTGGGTCAGCGCGCCGGAAAGCCTGCCGCGCTCGACGCTCCACTCCCAGGAAATCCCGACCCAGGCCAACAACTGGTCGGGGCAGAACTACACCGGCTACCGCAGCGCCGAGATGGACCGGCTGATCGAAGAAGCGGAGGTGGAGCTGGATCGCGGCAAGCGCCTGGCCCTGTGGCGGCGCATCCAGGCGCTGTATTTGGCCGACCAGATGACCCTGCCGCTGTATTTCCGCGCCGACGTGTTCGTGATGCCGAAATGGCTGAGGGGCGTGACCCCCACCGGCCACCAGGACGTTTCCACCCTCGGGGTGGAGCATTGGCGGCGGGCGGAGTGAGCCGTTGCGCGCGGACGCTCGGCCGATCGGACCACACGGGCGTCGTGGCCGCCCCCGGACTTGATCCGGGGGTCGATCCGGCCATACACGCTTCAGCCATTGCCGCCCGCTCGGCGTGGCTGGCCGGGTCCGGGCCCGGCCAAGACGGTTTGGACTTCAGCGAAGCCGAGACCGCGCCGGCGGGACCGCCGCCGTGACCCGTTTCCTGGTCGAGCGCGCGGGGCAGTCGCTGGCCGTGCTGCTGGTCATGTCGTTCGTGATCTACGGGCTGATCGGGCTGATGCCGGGCGACCCGGTCGATCTGATGATCTCGGCCGATCCGCGCATGACCCCGGCCTACGCGGCGCGGCTCAAGGCGCTTTACGGCTTGGACCGGCCGCTCATCGGGCGCTACTGGACCTGGCTGCAGGCGGCGCTTTCCGGCGAGTTCGGCTATTCGCGGCTGTTCGCCAAGCCCGCGCTCCAGGCGCTGTGGCCGGCGGCGGCCTCGACCGCGCTTCTGGTCGGAACCAGCTTCGCGCTGGCGCTGGCGATAGCGCTGCCCGCGGGGGTGTGGATCGCGCGCAGGCCCGGCGGGCGCGCCGACCGCTGGGTGAATCTCTTTTGCTTCGCCGGCATCTCGCTGCCGCCGTTCTGGCTGGCGATCCTGCTGATCCTTTTGTTCGCGGTGACGCTGGGCTGGCTGCCGGCCGGCGGCGTGCCGACCGGCGCCAAAGCGGGCCTCGGCGACCATCTCCGCCACATGGCGCTGCCGGTCGCGACCCTGGTGCTGCTTCAGGTCGGCGGCTATCTGCGTTTCATGCGCGCGGCGATGATCGAGACGCTGCGCCAGGACTATATCCGCACCGCCGAGGCCAAGGGCCTCAAGCCCCGGCGCGTGCTGCTGCGCCACGCCTTGCCCAACGCGCTGATCCCGGTGGTGACGGTGGTGGCGCTGGGATTCGGGGGCCTGTTCTCGGGCGCGCTGATCACCGAAACCATGTTCGCCTGGCCGGGCATGGGCAAGCTGATCTTCGATTCGATCATGGGCCACGACGTCAACCTGGCGCTGGCGGCGCTGTTGTTCGCCACGCTGCTGACGCTGCTGGGCAACCTTATGGCCGATCTCGCCTATGCCTGGCTCGACCCGCGCATCGTGTATTCGGAATTGAAGCCGTGAACGCGGCGTGGACGCGCCTCGCCCGCGATCCCCCGGCCGCCGCCAGCGCCGTGGCGCTGGCCGCGGTCGCGGCCGTGGCCTTGCTGGCGCCCGCGCTCGCGGCGCTGCTGGGCCTCGATCCCAACGCGGTCGATTTGTCGCGGCGCTTCCAGCCGCCTTCGGCCAGGCACTGGCTCGGCACCGACGAGATCGGCCGCGACGTGCTGCTGCGGCTGGTGCTGGGCGGACAGGTGTCGCTGTTCGTGGGCCTGGTGGCGGCGCTGGCCGCGGCCGTCATCGGCACGGCCGTCGGGCTGGTCGCCGGCTATCGCGGCGGCAAGCTCGACGACGCCTTGATGCGCCTGACCGACGGGGTGATCGCGCTGCCGCTGCTGCCGCTGCTCATCGTCATGGCGGCCCTCGACCTCAGCAAGCTCGGCATTTCGCCCGAGGCCGCCGGCTCGCCCGCCGCGAGCTTCTGGCGCATCGTCGCGATCATCGCGCTGGT
>JBQTIS010000497.1:0-10134 GCA_052387895.1 Rhodospirillales bacterium
GTCTGGGGCGCGGAAGCCGGCGGGGCCGCCGCGGCGGTCGCGCAGCCGCAGCGCGGATCGGCCGGGCTTTCGCAGCGCGTGGCGTCGGGCAGCACGGCGCGGCACAGCCGCACCTGGCTGGCGGCCACGCCCCGGGGCGTCAGCTCGCCGGTGGTGACCGAGGCGTTGCTCAGATCGGCGCCCGCGAGGTCGGCGCGCGTCAGGTTGGCGCCGTCGAGCAGCGCCCGGCGCAGATCGGCGTCGCGCAGCACGGCGGCCGTCAGGTTGACGTCGGTCAGGTCGGTGCGCCGCGTGATCTCCTTGCCGTCCGGCCCGCGCACGGTGCTGGCGTTCAGCCGCGCCTTGCTGAGATTGGCGTTGCTGAGGTTGGCGCCACGCAAATCCGCGCCGCGCAGATCGGCCTCGCTCAAGTCCGCGCCCGACAGGTCGACCGCGCGCAAGTCGCAATTAGCGCAATCCCGCGCCTTGCGCTCCAGGAACGCCTTGCGCGTGCCGTCCACGGCCGAGCTGGTGGTCTCCTTGGTGCCTTTCCAGACCGATTCGGCCCCAGACTTGGTGCCTTCCCAGGCCTTGGACGCGCCGGACTTGGTGGTCTCCCACGCGCCGCTCAGGGCCTTGCCGGCCTTGTCGAAGAAATTGTCCTGGGCGGAAGCCGGCTGGCCCACGGCCAGCGCCAAAGCCAAGCCGCCGCAGATCGTCAGGTAGCGGTGCATTCCAACACCTCCGTTACCTCGGGTGGTCCCGTATATACGCCGTGATGCCACGGAATTGGGGAAACATCGTGGCAGGCCAGACGCGCCAAAGCCTTACCCAAGTCCTTGAGGGGAAAGGAAATGCCGAGGGGCGGCGGGGTGATTCGTTTCGGCCCGGCTTCATTGGCCCGCTCTCACGCCTTGCCGGGCGGCGGCGCGTTGACGAAGAGGTGGTTGCCCGCGTCCACCACGACGAGCTGGCCGGTGGTCGATTTCGCGCCCTCGATCAGCCAGACCGCGGCGTCGGCCACGTCCTCGGCCGTGGTGTCGCGCTTCAAGGCCGCGGAGGCGCGGTAGTGCGCCGCCACGCGGGCCGCGTTGTCGGGCCCGAGGTAGCGGTCCTGCCACGGCGTGTGCGTGTAGCCCGGCAGCACGGCGTTCACCCGGATTTCGGGGGCGAGCGCGCGGGCGAGGCTCAGGGTCATGGTGTTGAGAGCGCCTTTCGAGGCGGAATAGGCGACCGAGCTGCCCGCGCCGCTGAGCGCGGCGTTCGACGAGATGTTGACGATCGCGCCGCGCGCAGCGCGCAGCGCCGGGGCGCAGGCGCAGATCATCTGGAACGGGCCGATGACGTTGACCGCGAGAATGCGCGCGAAATCCTCGGGCGAGAGCCCGTCGAGATTGGCGGCCGGCACCACCTTGGTGGTGGCGGCGCTGTTGACCAGCTCGTCGATGCGCCCGAACGCCTCGAGGCAAGCGGCGGCGACGCGCCGGCAATCGGCGTCGTTCGCCACGTCGCCCATCGCGACGATGGCCCGGGCGCCTTGCGCCCCGCCCGCCTGTCGGCATTTCGCGGCGGCCGCTTCCGCCTCTTTGGCGCTCTTCGAGGCGTTGAGCACGACGTTCCAGCCCAACGCCGCGAGCTTGAGGGCCGTCGCCGCCCCCATGCCCGAGGACGAGCCGGTGACGATGGCGGCGGGGTTGTCTTGACTCATTCGGCTCGCTCCCGCTCAGTGGCAAGTGTTCTTGATCGGCCGTTGTCGCTTCAGCGCGCGCGGGCCGCTTCTTCCGCCGCTTCCGCCACCAATTCCGCCACCGATTCCGCCCAGGGCTTGATCTTCGCCAGGGTCTTGGCGAGCGCCGCCCTGGCGATCTCGGTGTCGTGGTCGGCCTGAAGGCGCAGCCACCAGCCGTCCGAAAGTCCGAAGAAACGGCACAGCCGCAAGTCGGTATCGGCGCTGACCGCGCGCCGCCCGGCGAGAATCTCGCCGATGCGCTGCGCGGGCACGCCGATCTCCTTCGCCAACCGGTAGTTGCTCATTGCCAGCGGCTTCAGGAACTCCTCCGCCAGCATCTCGCCGGGTGAAACGGGCTTCAGTTTCCTGCTCATGCCGGTCTCCGTCCGCGGCTGTGCGTTCAGTATGGGTGTCGCTTCACCAACCCAATCGCTAGCGAGGCCATCGGCGGCGGCGCGTTACCGGAACTCGCCGTCACTCATACCACAATCGTCATGCCCGCGCCTGTCGCGGGCATCCACGTCGGCACGGCGGCAGATCGCGGGCGATTAGATCGTGGACTTGTTCCGCGAGGCCTTCACGGCCTGACGACGTGGATCGCCGGGACAAGCCCGGCGATGACGATGCCTTGTTGTTGGGCGACCAACCGGTCTGCGGCGGCAACGCCCAGCCTCGGCCTCCTCACTCCCACTCGATCGTTCCGGGCGGCTTGGAGGTCACGTCGTACACCACGCGGTTTATGCCGCGCACCTGGTTGATGATGCGCGTGGCGACGCGCGCCAGGAACTCGTGCGGGAACGGGTAGCTGTCGGCGGTCATGCCGTCGGTCGAGGTGACGGCGCGCAAGGCCAGCGCGTGGTCGTAGGTGCGCCCGTCGCCCATGACGCCCACCGTGCGCACGGGCAGCAGCACGGCGAAGGCCTGCCAGATCCGGTCGTAGAGCCCGGCCTTCCTGATCTCGTCGAGATAGATCGCGTCGGCCCGGCGCAATAAGTCCAGCCTGGTCTTGTCGACGGGTCCCGGCACGCGGATGGCGAGGCCGGGCCCGGGGAACGGATGCCGGCCCACCAGGCTCTCGGGCAGACCCAGCTCGCGCCCGAGCGCGCGCACCTCGTCCTTGAACAGCTCGCGCAACGGCTCGACCAGCTTCAGCTTCATGCGCTCGGGCAAGCCGCCGACATTGTGGTGCGACTTGATGGTGACGCTGGGTCCGCCCTGGAACGACACCGATTCGATCACGTCGGGATAGAGCGTGCCCTGGGCCAGGAACTCGGCGCCGCCGATCTTGTGCGCCTCCTCGTCGAACACGTCGATGAAGGTCGAGCCGACGATCTTGCGCTTCCGCTCGGGGTCGTCCACGCCGGCCAGGCGTTCGAGGAACAGGCCCGAGGCATCGCGGTGGACCAGGGGGATGTTGTAGTGGCCGCGGAACAGCGACACCACCTCCTCGGCCTCGCCCAGGCGCAACAGGCCGTGATCGACGAAGATGCAGGTGAGCCGGTCGCCCACCGCCTCGTGGATCAGCACGGCCGCGACCGAGGAATCGACCCCGCCCGACAACCCGCAGATCACCCCTTTCTTGCCCACCTGCGCGCGGATCGCCGCCACCGCGCTGTTCCGGAAATGCGCCATGGTCCAATCGCCCTTGCATTGGGCGACCACCCGCGCGAAGCGTTCCAACAGCTTGCCGCCGTCGGGCGTGTGCGCGACCTCGGGATGGAACATCACGCCGTAGAAGCGGCGCTTCTCGTCGGCCAGGACGGCGAAGGGCGCGCCGGGGCTGGCGCCGACCACGCGGAAGCCCGGGGGCAGGCGCGTGACGCGGTCGCCGTGGCTCATCCAGACCTGGTACTTGCCGCCGGGCCGCCACACCCCGTCGAACAGCGCGCACGTGTCCGACACCTCGACGTCGGCGCGGCCAAACTCGCGGTGGTCGCCGGGCTCGACCGCGCCGCCCAACTGCGCGCACATGGTCTGCTGGCCGTAGCAGATGCCGAGGACCGGCACGCCGAGCGTGAACACGCTCTCGGGCGCCGCGGGGCTGCCCAGGTCGCGCACCGAGGCCGGCCCGCCCGACAGGATCACCGCTTTGGGCGCGAAGGCGCGGATCGCCCTATCGTCCATGCGGTTGTAGGGGTGGATCTCGCAATACACGCCCGCCTCGCGCACCCGGCGCGCGATCAGTTGCGTTACTTGCGAGCCGAAATCGAGGATCAGGATCTTGTCGGTCATCGGTCCTTGGCGGATTCGCCGGCCGAGGGTTCGTCGCCCGAGGACAGGCCGGCAAAGCGCGGCGAGTCGAGCGCCGATTTGAGGTCGCGCCAGCCGAAGGCGGCCTCGTCCATCAGCACGCCCCACAGCGCCTCGGTGCGGCTGCCCACCCGCTCGCCGCCCATCGCCTGGTAGAAGAAGCGCGACGGGTTGCTGGCCAGCACCCAGACCAGCGCCGAGGGATAGCCGCGGCCGACGAGCGCGCGGAAGCCGCGCTTGAGCAGGCGCCGGCCGATGCCGCGGCCCTGGTGGTCCTGCTGGACGTAAAGCGTGTAGAGCTCGCCCGCGAAATGCAGGCCGTCGACGCGCCGCGGGCCGGCGCTGGCGAAGCCGACCACGCCGTCGCTGGCGTGCTCGGCCACGTAGACCACGTCGCGCCCGCCGGGATGGCCGGTGGCGCGCCGCCACATCTGGGTGTGGCGCTCCTCGTTCAGGCCGACCAGGATGGAATCGGGGATCAGCCCGGGATAGGTGCTGCGCCAAGTCGCGACATGCACCCGGGCGATCGCCTCGGCGTCCTCCGCCACCGCCTTGCGGATCAGGATCATGGTTCAGGGGTAACACGAGCAGCCGCGCCAAACAACAAACGGGAAACGTTGCCGTTGGACGACTAACGTCTTGATTCGCCGGCGATAGTTGCACCGGAAGACGCCGGAATGTATGGTGGGGCGTTTGATGATTCTAGCGCGCGGTGTGCCATGGCGATCGGAAGGCCGGCTAAGAAAATTATTCGCGACAAGAAAAAGCGGCCGGTCGCCGTGCAAATTTCCTATCGCGATTGGATCAAGATCGAACGCAAGCTCGGCAGCCGCCGGGCACGGATGAAAAAGAAGGGCGCCACCGCGAAGGACCTGGAAGCGTTTCGAGGCGCCTTGAAACTCGATGTCGATCCCCTCGACTATCAAGCCAGGATGCGCGCGGAGTGGCCATAAACTGGGTTTTCGATACCAGTACCGCGCTGCTGTACCTGAAAGGGATGCTCGACGCTCCCCTGCCCGAAGGAATCTACTTCGCTTCGGTGATCACCGAGATGGAGTTGTTGTGCCATCCGGCGCTAGACAACGAGAGTCGGCAGTTGATCGAGTCATTTCTCGGCAAGCTGACCCTTGTCGAATTGACGCCGGCAATACGCTCGGCGGCTGTCGATCTGCGGCGCCGTCATGGGTTGAAGCTGCCTGACGCAATCATCGCCGCCACCGCCCAAGAATATGCCGCGACGCTGCTCAGCCACGACATAAAGATGACGAAAATCTCCGGTGTGAACTGCCTGGCAATGCCGCTCAAGCCGCGCTGATTCGCTCCATGACGGCCGCGAAGAACCCGTCGGTGCCGTGGCGCGCGGGAGTGAGCATCAGGTATGGCGGCGGGCATGGGCATGGCGGGCCGCCCAGCGGAACGATGGTTTCCGCCCACACCCGGTCGATCGGCAGCAGGCGGAACTCGGGCGCGGCGGCGAGGAAGGCCCCGACCTGGTCCTCGTTCTCCTCCTTCAGGAACGAGCAGGTGGCATAAACCAGGCGCCCGCCCGGCTTCACCAGCCGCGCGGCGCTGCCCAATATCCGCGCCTGCTTGGGCTTCAGCTCCGCCAGGTCCTTTTCGTCCAGGCTCCAGCGCCCGTCCGGGTTGCGCCGCCACGCGCCCGTGCCGGTGCAGGGCGCGTCCACCAGCACGCGGTCGAATTGGCGCTTGTGGCGCTTGATCCATTGGTCGCGCTCGTCGGCGAGCAGGCGGCGCTCGACGTTGTGCGCGCCCGCGCGGCGCAGGCGCTTGGCCGAGGCCTCGAGCCTGACCTTCGAGGTGTCGCAGGCCACGACGTGCCCCCGGTTTTCCATGCAAGCGGCCATCGCCAGGGCCTTGCCGCCCGCCCCGGCGCAGAAATCGACCACGCGCATGCCCGGCTTGGCGCCGACCAGCAGCGCGACGAGCTGCGAGCCCTCGTCCTGCACCTCGACCAGGCCCTCCTTGAAGCTCGCGGTCTCGCCCAGGGGCCGCCGCTGGGAAAGACGCAAGCCCAGGGGCGAGAGCTTGGTCGGCTCGCAGTCCACGCCCTCGGCCTTCAGCCGCGCCCGCGCCTCGTCGCGCGCGGCCTTCAGCGCGTTGACGCGCAGATCGACCGCCGCCGGTTCCAGCAGCGCGGCGAGCTCCCGCGCCAGAAGCTCGCCGAACGCGGCTTCGAGCTTGGGCTTGAGCCACGGGGGCAGGTTGCCGCGCACCTCCACCGGCTGCTTGGGATGATCCAGCGTGCGGCCGGGCAGGCGCTTCAGCGCCGCCTGCTCGGCGGGAGTGAGCGGATCGGGCGCGTGGCGCTCGCCCGAGAACGCGGCGGCGATGTCCTGGGCGTTCCAGCCCGTGACGATGCCAAGGCACGCCAGCACGCGCAGCCTTGGCGTGGGATTGACGATGCCGCCGCGGGCGAGCCACCAGTCCAGTTGCATGCGCCCGCGCAACACGTCGTAGACGATGCCCTGGACCGCGGCGCGGTCCTTGGCGCCGACATAGCGCCGCTCGCGGAAATACCCGGCAGCCACGCGGTCGGCCGGCGCCTTGCCCGCCTCCGCGATCGCCTGGACGAGCTCGATGGCGGCCTGGACGCGCGCGGCGGGGGTCATACTGGAATCTGTTTACCGTCGCTCAAGTTCCAGATTTCGGTATTGTTAGTTTCGCATCAGAAAAGTCTTCGAAGAATTTTCTATCGACTGAATGTTTCTTCTGGGTTGTGACTCCGAGTTCCAAATCGACCATTACATCAATTAGTTGGTCAATGTCGAGAAGATCGATTGGAATCGCGCCATCTCTTTCTGCTTCGCGTTGGGCTTCCGCGCTAAATCTCGCCGTCGTAATGAGTACACCTCTTTGCGTTCGACCATCCATTGCACCTCTAAAGTCACGAATGTACTTTGTCCCAATGTTTTTTGTATGGCGTTTGCACTGAAATACAACTCGCTCGGAAATTACTCGATTTAGTCTTAGCGTCCCCTTGCCATCAATACCGCCGTCGCCGCTCTTTCCAGTGACAACAAGCTTCTCAAAGCCTACTTCTCTCAATAACCGCATTGCGAACTTTTCGAACCCTGCAGAGGATAGCGATCTTAAGACTGCGGATACATTGTCGCGAAAATGTCCTGAAAAAGGGTCGTCGAGTGTCGGCGCAATGGCCTCAGCAGCAGCATCATTTTTCAGCTCGTCGCCTTCTTTTTTTTGATGAAATTCGCTGCGAATCTCCTTAACAATTTTTTGTGCATCTTCATGAGTTAGATTTGATGAGCGCCCACTGTCGGTTAAAATCCATACGCCTCGTCTACTTGCGTCAATAAACCCGCCCTTTGCAAGATAGAAACGTGCCCATGCGACCTGATTTTCAAAACGTGACAAGCCGTTCTTTCCGGTCTGACTGAGTTCGGCATCTGTAAGCTTCAATTTGCTTGCAATCCAATCGCATACCTCGCGTGGCCGCCCCGAATCACCCAAAGCCTTGAGAGCGTCAATCACCGGGACAACGTATCCGACGAATTTGGGTCCCTTTGCTCTCGACATCTTTTTCGCCTTACCCGTCGGCGCGGTAGTTCGGCGCCTCGCGCGTGACGGTGACGTCGTGCACGTGGCTTTCGCGCAGGCCCGCGTTGGTGATGCGCAGGAACCTGCGGTTCTTCCTGAGCTCGGTGAGCGTGCGGTTGCCGGTATAGCCCATCGCCGCGCGCAAGCCGCCGACCAGCTGGTGGATCGCGTTGCCGGCGGGCCCCTTGTAGGGCACGCGGCCCTCGACCCCCTCGGGCACCAGCTTAAGGGTCTCGTTGACCTCCTGCTGGAAATAGCGGTCGGCCGAGCCGCGCGCCATGGCGCCGACCGATCCCATGCCGCGATAGGACTTGTAGCTGCGGCCCTGGTAGAGGAACACCTCGCCGGGGCTCTCGTCGGTGCCGGCCAAGAGCGCGCCCACCATCGCGGCCGACGCGCCCGCGGCCAGCGCCTTGGCCAGGTCGCCCGAATGCTTGATGCCGCCGTCGGCGATCACCGACACGCCCGACTTCGCCGCCGCCTCGGCCGCGTCCATCACGGCGGTCAGCTGCGGCACGCCCACGCCCGCCACCACGCGCGTGGTGCAGATCGAGCCCGGGCCGATGCCGATCTTGACCGCGTCCGCCCCGGCGCCGATCAGCGCCTTCACCCCTTCGGCCGTGGCCACGTTGCCGGCGATCATCTGCGTGTAGTTGCTCAAGCGCTTGACGCGCTCGACCGTCTCGATCACGCGCCGGGAATGGCCGTGCGCCGTGTCCACCACGATCACGTCGACCCCGGCGTCGAGCAGCGCCTCGGCGCGCCTGACGCCGTCCTCGCCCACGCCGGTGGCGGCGGCGACGCGCAGGCGCCCCTTCTCGTCCTTGCTGGCGTTGGGGAATTTCTGCGACTTCTCGATGTCCTTGACGGTGACGAGCCCGATGCAGCGGTATTCGCCGTCCACCACCAAGAGCTTCTCGATGCGATGCTGGTGCAAAAGGCGCTTGGCCTCGTCGCGGCCGACGCCCTCGCGCACCGTCACCAGCCCTTCCCTGGTCATCAGCTCGCTGATCTTCTGGTTGGCGTTGGTGGCGAAGCGCACGTCGCGGTTGGTCAGGATGCCGACCAGCCTGCCGCCGTTCCTCTCGGTCACCGGGATGCCGGAGATGCGGAAATCGGCCATCAGCTTGAGCGCGTCGGCCAGCGTGGCGTCGGGCGCGATGGTGACGGGGTTGACCACCATGCCCGATTCGAACTTCTTCACGCGGCGCACCTCGTCGGCCTGGCGCGCGACGTCGAGGTTCTTGTGGATCACGCCCATGCCGCCGCCCTGGGCCATGGCGATGGCCATGGCCGATTCGGTGACCGTGTCCATGGCGGCGGAGATCAGCGGGATGCCGAGCTCGATGGTCTTGGTCAGCCGCGTGCGGGTGTCGGTCTCGGCGGGCAATACCGCGGAGGCGGCGGGCTCCAAGAGCACGTCGTCGAACGTCAGCGCTTCGCGGAATTCCATGCCAAACCCCTGGATCGCGGGAATGGCGCGCCATCATACACAGAACCGCCCCCGGTACAAGGATATAGGGGGACAAGAAGATCGGATGGGCGGCGAACACCCGTTGCGGCCTTGGGGGCTTCGGACCTAGAATCGATGCCATTGAGACGGAGAGGCTGCCGCCATGGGCGAGAAAGTGCTCAAAGTCGTGGCCCGGTGGGATGAAGCAGGCCGGGTATGGTGGGCCGATAGCGACGACATTCCGGGCCTCGTCACCGAGGCGCCGAGCTTCGATGCCCTGGTGGAGCGCATCACCCAGATCGCGCCCGAGATCATCGAGTTGAACCGCGTCGTGCCGGCCGGCACGGACGTCGTTATCGCGGTCACGGGCGCCCGCGAAACGCGGTTGAAGGTTGCGGCGTAGCGGTCGACCCGGCCGCTGTGGGCAATTACTAACGGGAACTGATTGAACTGTTGCGCGCGGCGGGTTGCACCTTCGTACGCCACGGCAAGGGCAGCCATGAGATTTGGTTCAGCCCGGTAACGCAGCGGAATATCGTTGTTCCGATCAATACCGTGCAACGCCATACCGCCAACGCGGTTCTGAAGCAGGCCGGCATAGCCAAGAAGCTCTAGCGGGTCAGCCCCGCCCCCGAAACCCCGCCGCCACGATGTAGAGCTCGGCCGATTCCCTGCGGCTGGCCGGCGGCTTGGCGTGGCGCACCTGGGCGAAGTTCCGCTTCAAGAGCGCCAGCAGCTCCTTCTCGGCGCCGCCCTGGAACACCTTGCCGACGAAAGTCCCGCCGGGCTTGAGCGCCTGGGCGGCGAACGCCACCGCCGCCTCGAGCAGGCCCATGATGCGGATGTGGTCGGTCGCGCGGTGGCCGGTCGCGGGCGCGGCCATGTCGCTCAACACCACGTCGGCCGGCCGGCCCAGGGCCTCGGTCAGCCGGCGCGGCGCGTCGCGGTCGAGGAAATCGCCATGGATCAGCACGGCGCCGGGAATCGGGTCCATCGCCAGCAGGTCGATGCCGGCCACCCTGCCCTTGTCGCCCACCCGGTCGACCGCGACCTGGGTCCAGCCGCCGGGCGCCGCGCCCAGGTCGATCACCGCCGCGCCGGCTTTTAGGAACCGGAAGCGGTCGTCGAGCTCGATCAGCTTGTAGGC
>JBQTIS010000498.1:0-6023 GCA_052387895.1 Rhodospirillales bacterium
TAGTGCGCGTTTGCGCCGCCCCCCTCTATGTCCACCGGGGTATACATGGTCGCGCCCGCGGCGCCTTGGTCGGCGCGGCCCGCGTCAAGAGTCGCCGCAGCGGCCATGACGCGCGGGTTGTCTTTCAGCGCGTTTTCGATCGCCAGATCGGCGTCGATGGGCGTCAGGCCCGAGGGCGTGTCCGGCCGCTTGAGCTCGTCGGGCTTGTCGCCGATCAGCTCGATGTAGCGCGCTTCGGCGGCGCGCCGGTCGCCCTGGCGCTGCACCATAAGCGACGTCGCCAGCGCCACGCGCGAAGTGGCGAGGTCGAGCTCGATCTGGTCGGTCAGGCCCTGCTCGACGCGCTCGCGCACCTTTCCCGCGATTTCGCGGTGATAGGCTTCGAGGTCCACGGCCAGCCGCAAAAGCTCGGTCGTCGCCAGCACGCCGAGATAGCGCTCGGCGACGGTCTGGGCGATGCGTTCCGAGGTGGCGTCCAGGCGCCGCTCGGCGGCCAAGCGCTCGGCTTCGGCCGATACCTCGCGGCTGCTGGTCTCGAAGCCGTCGAACACCATCTGCCGGAAGAAGATGCTGCCGTCGATGCGCCACAGCTTGCGGCTGGAATTGTCGTCCGGCTCTTTCTCGGTGCGGGTGCGGGTACTGGGGCTGATGGTGTATTCCCAGCCCGTATCGGCGTCGAAATCGACCGTGGGCAGGTAGCCGGCGAAGCGTTCGTCCACCCGGTGCCCGGCGGCGCGCAGCAGCGCGCGGTCGCGCAAGACCTCGGGATTGGCGGTGATGGTCTGGCGCGCCACCTCGGACAGGGTCTTGGTCCAGGCGGGATGCGCGAGCGCGGCGGACAACACCGCCGCGAGAGCGACCAGGGCCCCGGGTATCGCCTTGCGCCGCATCGCCGCCGCGCGCCCAGCGCCTTCGAGCGCCGCCGGCCCCGATCCCCCGCCTCGCTTACTTGCCCTTGCCCTTGGCCGCGACCGGCTTGATGCCGAAATTCTGCAGCAGCACGCCTTGGGACGAGATCAGCTCGAAGTTCGCCAGCAGGACGCGGAACTCGCCGTCGGTCTCCCCCAGGCGCGCCTGCAGCAGCTCGTTCTGCACGTCGAGCAGGTCGAGCAGCGAGCGCTTGCCCAGCTCGAACTGGCTGCGGTAGCCGTCGAGCACCTGCTTGGCCGACACGGTATGGGCCTTCAGCGACGGCATGCGCTCTTCGGCGGTCATCAGGTTGCGGTAGGAAACGCGCACCTCTTCGCGGATGCGCCGGCGCTGTTCGTTATCGTCCTGCTTGGCGGCCGCGGCCTCTTCGCCGGCGCGGTCACGCCGCGCCCAGTCGCCCAGGCCGTTGAATAGGTTGTAGCGCATGCGCAGGCGCGGATTGATGTCGCTGTCGCGGCCCTTGGCGCCGTCGAGATTCGAGCCGGTCGAGGCCAGCGTCTCGAAATCCAGGCGCGGATAGAACGGCGCCTCGGTCGCCTTGGCGTCGGCCTTGCGCTGTTGGTAGAACGACGCGCTGGCCTGGCCCGAGGGATGATGCGACAGCGCGAAGCCGATCGCCTCTTCCTCGCTGGTCGGCCGCTGGTATTGCGGCACGGCCGGCAGCACCAGACCGTTCGGCACCTCGCCGACCACCTCGATGTAGCGGGCGATCGCGGTGTTGTTCTCACCCTTGCGCTGCTCCAGCGCCGCGCGGCCCTGGGCCACGCGGCTGTCGGCCTGGTCGACGTCCGAGCCGGTGCCGCGGCCGGCCTGGGCCAGTTCGCGGATTTGGCCGGCGATGTCGTTCAGCGCCGCGAGATTTTCCTGCGTGATGTCGACGAACAGGCGCGTGCGCAGCACATCGAGATATAGCAGCACCACGCGCAGCGCGATGCGCTCGCTGGTTTCGGCGACGGAGAAATTGGCGGTGTCGAACCCGTAGCGCGCCGAGGCGAGGCGGTTTTGCGTGTCGAACCCGTCGAAAATCATCTGGCGGAAGGTCATGCTGCTGTCGCGGCGCACGCGCGACACGCTGCCCGGGTCGATGCCGACCTCGCGCGTGGCGCGGGTGCGGGTCGAGGGGCTGTTGGTCCACTCGTAGCCGAATTCCTGATCGAGGCTGAGATTGGGCAGATAGCCCGAGAACGCCTGATCGATGCCCTTGTCGGCGGCCGCGGACAGCGCCTTGTCGCGTTGGATCTCAGGATGGCGCTGAACGGTGATGGCGACCGATTCTTTCAGCGTGCGCGCGTTGCCCTCGCCCGCCAAGGCGGCGCAGACCACGATGGCGGCCGCCACACTTCCGCAAAAATGACCGCAGCCACGTGCTGTCCGAAGACCCGTGCCTTTCATGACACACCGCCCTTCTTGCAGATACCCCCAAGGAAAAGCAAATTAATATACAATATCCCAATGGCTTAGCATAAGAGGGCTAGGCCACCGCAATTCCAATCCGTGATGGGTTGTGTCTTTTTGGGCGCAGCTTAATAAAGTTACTTGTTTGCATGCGCTTGGCGCAAAAACGAATCATCTGAGGATAGCGAACCGCCGCGAACGACGGCATTCGACCCACGCCGGTCGCGGCGGTCGGGTGTTTCGGCCTTCAGGTTAGGCCGGTGTTAACCGTGATGTCCTGGTCGACGATGATCTTTGCCGCGGCATTGTCATTCGAGGTGTAGAGCTTGAAGCCGGCGCCGCCGCTGTCGTTGGCGCCCGCGGTCCAGTTGCCGAACAGGTTGACCGTGTCTTCCGCCGTTCCCGTGACGAGCAGGGCGTTGTCGACGCCGCTGCCGTTGACATTGGTGACCTGCACGTTCAGGTCCAGGATATTGTCGAAGTTCAGGCTGACCGCGTTGGCGCCGCCGCCGGTCAGGTCGAACACCTCGATGTTGGCGACCTTGGTGGTGATGTCGCTCAAGCCCGTGAAGCTGATCGAGCTGACCGGCGACAAGTCCAGGATGTCGAAGGTGCCAACGCCGCCGTCGACCTTGGCGAAACCGCTGTCGCCGACGACGAGCTTGTCGCTGCCATCGCCGCCGTTCAGCGAATCCGCGCCGCCATTGCCGATCAGGGTGTTGGTCGTATTGGTGCCGGTCAACGTGTCGGCGGAGGTGGAGCCCTTTACGTGCTCGATGCCCGACAGCGTGTCGCCCTGGGCGTCGCCACCCAGGCCCGTGCCGGCGTTCAGATCGACATTCACGCCGGCCGAGGAAGCCGAGTAGTCGGCCATGTCCTCGCCCGCCCCGCCGACCAGCGAGTCGGCGCCGCCCAGGCCCGCCAGCGTGTCGGCGCCGGCGCCGCCGTCGAGCAGGTTGGCGTTGCCGTCGCCGGTCAGCGTATCGGCGCTGGCAGAGCCGATGACATTCTCGATATTCGCCAGCGTGTCGCCCTGGGCGTCGCCGCCCACGCCCGCGCCTGTCGTAAGGTTCACGGTCACGCCCGAGCTTGAGGTCGAGTAGCTGGCCGTGTCGGTTCCGGCGCCGCCGTCGAGCACATCCGCGCCTGCGCCCCCGCTGATGCTGTCCGCGCCCGAGCCGCCGGTGATCGTGTCGATGCCCGACGATCCGGTGATGGTGAAGCCTTCGGTCTGGTTCGACAGGTCGAGCGCCACCGCGGCCGTCAGCGTCACGTTCTCGATGTTGACGATCTGGCCGTTGCTTGCGCTGGCGAAGCTGGCCCCGACCAGCAGCGTGTCGGTGTTGGCGCCGCCGTCGAGCAGGGCGTCGTTCTGCGCGCCAGTGATCTGGTCGTTGCCGCCGCCCGCGCCGATGCTGTCCGCGCCCGAGCCGCCGACGATCACGTCGGCGCCCGACGAGCCGGTGATGGCAAAGGCCTCGGTCTGCGTCGACAGGTTCAGCGTGATCGCGGATGTCAGCGTCACGATCTCGATATTGGCAACCTTGGCGTCGCTCGAGGGGAAGATGTTTCCGGTGGAGCCCAGCGACAGCGTGTCCGTGTCGGCGCCGCCGTCGAGCAGGAAATCGTCGCCGCCGAAGATCGTATCGTTGCCGGCGCCCCCGCTGATGCTGTCGCTGGCAGAGCCGCCGGTGATCGTGTCGTCGCCCGACGAGCCGGTGATGACGAACTGCTCGGTCTGGTTCGACAGGTCCAGCGCCACCGCGGCCGTCAGCGTCACGTTCTCGATGTTGACGATCTGGCCGTTGCTTGCGCTGGTGAAGTTGGCCCCGACCTGCAGCGTGTCGGCGTTGGCGCCGCCGTCGAGCAGGGCGTCGTTCTGGGCGCCCACAATCGTGTCGTCGCCGCCCGAACCGTCGAGGCTGTTGGCCGCGCTGTCGCCGGTCAGCACGTCGTTATTGGATGAGCCGATGAGGTTTTCGATGCCCGACAGCACGTCGCCGTTGGCGTCGCCGCCGCTGGTCTGGCCCGTCGTCACCGTCAGGTCCACCGTCACGGCGGTGGAGCCGGCGTAGCTGGCCGTGTCCGTGCCGCTGCCGCCGGTCAGCGTGTCGCCGCTTGCGCCACCGGTCAGCAGGTCGTCGTTGTTGCCGCCAAGCAGGGTATCTACGCCGCCAGCCCCCGACAGCGTGTCGTTGCCGTCGTTGCCTGTCAGCACGTTGGCGCTGCTATTGCCCGTCAGCACGTCGGCCTGGGCCGATCCGGTGACGTTCTCGATGCTCGACAGCACGTCGCCCGAGGCGTCGCCCGCGCTGGTCTGACCGGTGGTCACGGTCAGGTCCACCGTGACGCCCGCGGCCGAGGCGCTGTAGTCCGCCGTGTCGGTGCCACTGCTGCCGCTCAGCGTATCGGCGCCGCCCAGGCCCGCCAGGGTATCGCTGCCGCTGCCGCCAGACAATATGTTGACATTGCCGTCGCCCGTCAGAACGTCGGCGCTTGACGAGCCGGTAAGATTCTCGATGCCCGAGAGCACGTCTCCCTGGGCGTCGCCGCCAGTGCCCGTGCCGGTGCTGAGATTGACCGTCACGCCGGAACTGGAGATCGAATAGCTCGCCGTGTCGGTTCCTGCGTCGCCGGTGAGCGAATCCGCGCCGGCGCCGCCGGTCAGGGTGTCGTCCTCCGAGCCGCCGAACAGCTTGTCGTCGTCGGCGCCGCCGTCGAGCGTATCGGCCCCGGCGTCGCCATTGAGCGTATCGAGGCCCGCGCCGCCCACCAGCGAATCGTCGCCGCCGGCGCCGTTCAGCGTGTCGTCGCCGTCCGCGCCGTCGAGCTTGTTGGCGTTGCCGTCGCCCGTCAGCACGTCCGCGTTGGACGAGCCGGTGACGTTCTCGATGCCCGACAGCACGTCGCCCGAGGCGTCGCCGCCGCTGGTCTGGGCGGTGGTCACCGAGAGATCGACGGTGACGCCGGCCGACGACCCGGCATAGCTCGCGGTGTCGGTTTCCGATCCGCCGGTGAGGACGTCCGCCCCGGCGCCGCCGGTCAGCAGGTTGATGCCGCCGCCGCCGATCAGCGTGTCGGCGCCGCCCGCGCCCGTGAGCGTGTCGTTGTCGCCGCCGCCGGTCAACACGTTGGCGTTGCCGTCGCCAATCAGCACGTTGAAACTCGACGAGCCGATGACATTCTCGATGCCCGAGAGAACGTCGCCGGAGGCGTCGCCGCCGCTGGTCTGACCCGTCGTGACCGTCAGATCCACCGTGACGCCGGCCGAGGATGCCGAATAGTCCGCCGTGTCGGTGTCCGCGCCGCCGACCAGCGAATCCGCGTCCGCCCCGCCCGCCAGCACGTCGTTGCCCGCGCCGCCGTCCAGCACGTCGCTGCCGGCAAGGCCTGTCAGCGTATCGTGCCCGGCGTTGCCTGCAAGGAGGTTGGCGTTGCCGTCGCCGGTCAGCACGTCGTTGCTGGACGAACCGGTGACGTTCTCGACCGTCGCGAGGGTGTCGCCCTGGGCGTCGCCGCCTGCGCCCGCGCCGGTCGTCAGGTTCACCGTCACGCCCGAGCCCGACGCCGAGTAGTCCGCCGTGTCCGTGCCCGCGTCGCCGGTCAGTGAATCTACCCCAGCGCCGCCGGTCAGCAGGTCGTTGTCCGCACCGCCGGCGAGCTTGTCGTCGTCCGTCCCGCCTTCCAGCGTGTCGGAC
>JBQTIS010000499.1:0-9710 GCA_052387895.1 Rhodospirillales bacterium
GTTCTGCCGCTTGAAGGACTTCCGACGCATCGCGACGCGCTACGACAAGCTCGCCAGAAATTACCTCGCCGCCGTCTGCATCGTCGCCACCGTCATATGGTGGCTCGATTGAGTCTGGACCCTAGCACCGCTGCGGCCAAAGTGTGACTTTACCCATACCCACCCCGGCAATCCACCGTAACAGAAGGATGTTTACCCTATTGCATTGCAGCAAGGCGGGCACGGCGGCCTGGTACATGGAAAAGGACATGGGGTTTGGCGCTTTCGTTCGTGGCGGGGAAGGGGCGCGACTCTGCGCCGAAAGCGCGGCCACAAGCAAGCGGGGGCTGCGTTGCCGTCAACCCCTCGCAAGCGGAAATGTCGGGGCGCGGACTCGCGCCGCGCCGGCCTGGGCCGGATTCGAGCAAGCCTGACAGGCGCGAGGGAACCGGCGGCGGTCTTGAAGTTACAATGCAGCTCCCCCGGCGGAAGGCGGGCGTGTAGCGCGGTTCTGAGCAAAATGGCCTCAACGGCTATTTGATCTCGATCTCGATGAAGGCGAACTCGCCGTCGTCGGGGTTGACGACATCGTGCTCGACGCCAGCCTTCCGGAAGTAGGGGATGCCGAGTTGAAGCTGCGCGTCGCGGGTGACGCCGCCGGGCTCAAGCAAACGGAGCTTGCCGTCCATGATCGGGACGATCACGTAGTCGTACTCATGACGATGCCAACCGGTGCTGGCGCCGGGCGCGAAGCGCCACTCGTTGACGATAACGCGCTCATTGCTGACGTGCACGGTGCACTTCGCCGAGTTCGCCATATGCGTCTCTCCTGTTGCCGCCAGTGGGGATTGAACGTCGGATTCGAGTGGCGTCGGCTCATCTCGGGGCTCGGGCCTCAGCGCGGGCGTCGCATCTGCCTTGACGCCGACGGGGCTGCCCGCGTGCGGATCGGGCTCGGACGCGATGCTCATGTTTTCGCCCTCGCCTTTCGGTCCTCGGCGAACAGACGGTTGAGCTCGGCCCCGGAGGCGGCCTCGGCCAAACCGTCGAACTTGCCGTCCTCGACAATAAGCTTGACGGCGCGCATGAAGCCGCCCCAGGCGGCGCGCGCCAGCCCGCAGCCGAGGCTGATGCGGCGCACGCCAAGTGCCGCGACGTCCGCGACCGTGAGCCCGATCGGAGCGCCGATCACCACATTGACCGGCTTCGGCGCGACGGCCGCGACGATGGCGGCGATCTGTTCCCGCGTCTTGACGCCGGGCGCGTAGAGGCAATCGGCGCCGGCCGCCGCGTACGCCTTGAGCCGGCGGATCGTTTCATCGAGATCGGGCGCGCCGGCTTGGCCGAACCCTTCCGAGCGGCCGACCAACAAGGTGTCGCCGCCCGCCCGGTCGATGGCCTGGCGCGCCGCGCGCACGCGCGCGACCGCGTGGTCGAAATCGTAGAGCGGCTTCGCCTTGTCGCCGGTCAAATCCTCGATCGATAGCCCGGCGACGCCGGTCTCGACGGCGAGCCGCACGCTTTCCGCAACGCCCCCCGGATCGTGCGCAAAGCCGCCCTCGAAATCGGCGTTCACCGGCAGGTCGGTCGCCGCGACGACCGCGTGCAGATGGGCAAGCGTCATGTCGCGCGAGATCGCATGGTCGGGATGCGCCTGCCGAAACGCCAAGCCCACGCTCGTGGTCGCCAGCGCCTTGAAGCCAAGATGCTGCAGGTAACGCGCGCTGCCGATGTCCCACGGATTGGGGATCACGAAGCAGCCCGACTTGTGCAGGTCGCGAAAGGTGCGGCGCTTGTCGGTAACGGTGGGCATCGGGATCTCCCCGTTTGGCGTGCCCTGCTCCATCGCGTGTGCCGCGCCATCGGGGCGGCGGCTCGCTGGCACAAGCTTTACGAACGAGCCAAGAGCAAATAAAATGAATAATAATGATATTTTTTATCTCGTGGAGAGATGCATGGACCTGTCGGATCTCCGCATCTTCAGCACGGTGGTGCGCCAAGGCGGCGTGACGCGCGCCGCCGAGCGGCTGCATCGCGTCCAGTCCAACGTAACCACGCGTATCCGCCAGCTCGAGCAGGACTTGGGCGTTGCGCTTTTCATTCGTGAGGGTAAGCGGCTCCATCTCGCGCCTGCTGGCCAGGTGCTGCTCGATTATTCCGATCGTGTGCTGGCGCTGGCCGACGAGGCGCGCCTGGCGGTGCAGGACCCGCGCCCGCGCGGCGTTTTCCGTCTTGGCGCCATGGACAGCACGGCGGCCGTCAGGCTTCCCGGACCTCTCGCCGAATATCACAGGTTTTATCCCGACGTCGTTGTGGAGTTGCGCACGGGAAACCCAACGCAACTCGCTACTGCGATTCTTGCCGGCGAGCTCGACGCCGCATTGGTCGCCGAGCCCATCCCCGACGAGCCGTTCGAGAAGATTTTCGCATTCGAGGAAGAGCCGGTCATCGTGGCGGCCGCCGATCATCCGCCGGTCGGCAAGAAGGGGGCGATCCCGCGTACCATCCTCTGCTTCGAGCACGGCTGCCCGCATCGCAAGCGGTTGGAGGATTGGTACTCTAGGCGTGGCGCGATGCCGGAGCGCACGATCGAGCTTGGCTCTTATCCCGCCTTGCTGGGCTGCGTCGTCGCCGGCCTGGGCGTGGCGCTGTTGCCGCGCAGCGTCCTGAGCACGTTTCCCGAGAGCAAGCGACTGTCGGTCCACGCGCTGCCGCGAGGCGAGAACCGGGCAGAGACCGTTCTCATCTGGCGCAAGGGCGCGGGCTCGCCGAATATCCAAGCTTTGCAACAGCTCCTGCGCGACAACAACCAGACGGGCAGGGCGAAGGCCAAACGTAAAATCTGAGAACGCGCCGATCCATCCGCCCCCGGCCGACGTTTTGCATGACCGCTCCCGGCGCAATCCGGAAACAGGCGGGCGCTTCAGGCGAAGTCCGGTGGCGACGCCGCGGCGGACGCGAATCGCCGCGCCCGATCCGCGCCTCGTTCGCCGGCGCGCGTTCCGGTTCGCGGCCGAGGCCGCCCGTGGCGTCTGCGACGAGCAGAGCGGCGCGTGGTTGTGCAAGCTCACCTGCCGGGCGCGCGACCGGCAACAGGCGCGGGCGCCCGCTTGCTCCCAAAATGAGAACATGATAACATCGTCATAGTGGGGTGGCGAGACGCCATCGGCCAGGGGCAATGCGGATCATCGCCGTCAGCACGTTGCGCGAGTTCTGGAGCAGGCCGGGGCGGCGCGATGCGGAACAGCCGCTGCGCGCGTGGGTGCATATCGTCATGGCCGCGGACTGGTCTAAGCCGACCGACATAAAGCGGGTCTTTCGAAGCGCCGACATGCTGGGGAACGAGAGAGCGGTCTTCGACATCGGCGGAAACAAGTACCGGCTGGTCGCGGCCATCCACTATCGGGGCAAGCGTGTCTACATAAGTTTTATCGGGTCGCACAAGGACCACGATCGGATCGACGCCGGAACAGTGTGAGGAGCGCGGGACATGGAAATCCGTCCGATCAGGACTAAGGCCGATTATCACGCCGCGCTGAAAGAGATCGAGCGGCTATGGATCGCCGACCCGGGCACTCGCGACGGCGTCCGCGTGGAGGTGCTTGTCGCGCTGATCGAGGACTATGAGGCGAAGCACCACCCGATTCCGCCGCCCGATCCGATCGCGGCGATCGAGTTCATGATGCAGCAGCGCGGCTTGACCCGGCGCGACCTGGAGCCGGCCATCGGCAGCCGCGGCCGCGTCAGCGAAGTCCTCACCCGCAAGCGGCCGTTGACCCTGCCGATGGTGCGGGCCTTGAGCGCGTTGCTTGCGATCCCGGCCGAAATCCTGGTGCGACCCTACGAGACGCGACGGGCGGCGTAAGCTTAGGCTGGAAGCCAAGAAGAAACTGCCCGACGAAATCGTGCAGGGCATCTGCGACGAGCAGGGCGGCGAGCGGCGATGCGAGTTGGTCTGCCGGGCGCAAGACCAGCAATAGCGCGCGACCACTCCTACACCGCCAACCCGCCCTGCCTGGGGATGCTGAGCGCCTCGTCGATCAGCGCCTTGTCGCGCTGATCGCGCGCGGCCTCGGCCAGCATCGCGTCCACCGCCCCGCCATAGACGCTCTCGCGGCCGATCTCCAAGAGCACCGGCAGGGCCAGCGGCGACACGCGCTCCAATGCGCGGTACTCGATGCGCCCCTCGATGCGCTTCAGGAACGCGGACAGCCGCCCGATATCGGTCAGGCCCGCGGCGGCGTCGGCGCGGGTGGCGCGCAGCAGGATGTGTCCGGGGTCGTGCTTGCGTAACACGTCGTAGATCAGGTCGGCGTTGAACGTCACCTGCCGGCCGGTCTTCTCCTGGCCCGGGTGCTTGCGCTCGATCAGCCCGGCGATCACCGCCACGTTGCGGAAGCAGCGCTTCAGCATCGAGGACTCGGCCATCCACGCCTCCAGGTCGTCGCCCAGCATGTCCTGGTCGAACAGCGCGCCGATGTCGCGCCGGCGCGCGGGCTTTAGGCTCCAGGCCGCGATCACGTAGTCGGTCGCCACGAAGCCCAGCGGCATCAGCCCGAGCCGCTCCATGCGCCGGGTCAACAGCATGCCCAGGGTCTGGTGCGCGTTGCGGCCCTCGAAGCAATAGGCGACCAGGAAATGCTTCTCGCGGCCCTTGTCGCCGCGCGGGAAGGCCTCGACCAACAGGCCGTCGTGGGGCGGCAGCACCGAGCGCCATTCCTGCAAGCGCAGCCATTCCGCCACAGCCTCGGGCAGCTCGCGCCAAGCCGCGCGGTCGGCCAGCATCGCGCGCACGCGCTCGGCCAGCTGCGTGGTCAGCGGCAGCCGCCCGCCGGCATAGGCCGGCACCTTGGGCTCCGCGCCCGGCGCGGCGGGGCGGCACTCGACCGTGTGCTCGCGGATGCAGTCGAAGCGCAACAGGCGGCCGGCGAACACGAACGTGTCGCCCGGCACGAGGAACTGCGCGAAATGCTCCTCGACCTCGCCCAGGAACCGGCCGCGCCCGAGCCGCACCTTCAGCATCGGGCTCTCGACGATGGTGCCGACGTTCATGCGATAGCGCCGGACATGCGCGGGCGAGGCCACCTTCCACGCCCCCATGCCGTCCTGGCGCAGGCGGTGCCATTGGCTATAGGCCGCGAGCGCATAGCCGCCCGAGGCGACGAAGTTCAGCACCGCGTCGAAATCCGCGCGCTTCAAGCCCGCATAGGGCGCGGCCGACGCCGCCTCGGCGTACATGTCGTCGGCGCGGACCGGCCGCGAGCAGGCCATGCCCAGAAGATGCTGGGCCAGCACGTCGAGGCCGCCCGGCCGCGACCCTTCGCCCGCGGGCGGATCGCCGTCCAGCTCGCCCTCGCGCATGGCGTCCAGCGCCGCGCGGCATTCCAGCACCTCGAACCGGTTGGCCGGCGCCAGCAGCGCGCGGCTGGGTTCATCCAGGCGATGGTTGGCGCGGCCGATGCGCTGGATCAGGCGGCTGGCGCCCTTGGGCGCGCCGAGCTGGATCACCAGATCGACCGCGGCCCAGTCCACGCCGAGATCGAGCGAGGAAGTGGCGACCACCGCGCGCAAATCGCCGCGCCCCATCGCCGCCTCGACCTTGCGGCGCTGCTCCGCCGCCAGGCTGCCGTGATGCAGCGCGATCTTGAGTTTGTCCTCATTCAGCCGCCATAGCGCCTGGAACGCCAGCTCGGCCTGGGCGCGGGTGTTGACGAACACCAGCGTGGCGCCGTGGCGCTTGATCGCCTGGTACACCTCGTGCATCGCGAACAGCGCCATGTGCCCGGCCCAGGGCATGCGCTCGGCCGTGCGCAGGATCGCGGCCTCGGCGCGCTTCACCCCGCCGCCGTGGATGACGCGGAGCGCCGCGCCGCCCGAGCCCAGCCACGCGGAAAGCGCCTGGGGATGCGCCACCGTGGCCGACAGGCCGACGACGCGGCATTGCGGGGCCAGCCGGCGCAGCCGCGCCAGGCCCAGCGCCAAAAGGTCGCCGCGCTTGTTGCCGGCTAGCGCGTGCGCCTCGTCCACGATCGCCGCGCGCAAGGCGCCGAACAGGACGGGCGCGTCGGCATAGGACAAAAGCAGCGCCAGGGATTCGGGCGTGGTCAGCAGCATGTCCGGCGGCAGGCGGCGCTGGCGCCGGCGCTTGGCCTGGGGCGTGTCGCCGGTGCGGGTCTCGATGCGGATGTCGAGGCCCATCTCCGCCACGGGCAGCGTCAGGTTGCGGTGGATGTCGACCGCCAGGGCCTTCAGCGGCGATACGTAGATCGTGTGCAGGCGCCGCGGCGCGGGGCCCGGATGCGCCTGGGCCAGCTCCGCCAGGCTGGGCAGGAACCCGGCCAGCGTCTTGCCGCCGCCGGTCGGCGCGATCAGCAGCGCCGATTCGCCGGCCCGCGCCAGTTCCATCAGCCGCAGCTGATAGGCGTGCGGCGTCCAGCCGCGCCCGGCGAACCAGGCGTCGAACGGCGGCGGCAGGCCCGCGGCGACGCTGGCGTCGGGAATGACGGGCGGGGCGGCGGCGTTTGCATCCGGCTTGCTCATGGCGACATTCTATCGCTGCGCGTGGGCGCTGGCACGGCGGGCCGGGAGATGGTACCGTCCGCGCCCCGTAGAGTCCCCACTGCCGCGGGAATTCCATGACCCAGGTGCTCGGCCCGGCCGATCCGCGCGTCATTCACGGCGTCAGCGAGCCGGATCTGGAAATCGACCAACGGCTCCTCGGCCTGTTCCGCCTGTGGAACGCCAAGCGGCGGGGGCGCAAGCTGCCGGCGCGCGCCGACTTGCGGCCCGAGGAGTTGAAGCCTTGGCTCGGCAACCTGATCGTGCTGGACGTGATCGACGGCGGCCGCGACTTCCGCTACCGCCTGTTCGGCACCAACATCGTGCGCCAGGCGGGCTTCGACATGACCGGCAAGCTGATGAGCGAATACCCCATCAAGGACGCTTTGCCGCATTTTTTCGAGACCCACCGCGACGTGGTGCGCCTCGCAACGCCGGCCTTGGGCGAGCACAATCCGCGCGTCGCCCTTGTGCGCCGCCGGCGGCGGCTGATCCTGCCGTTCGGCGAGGACGGAGAAACGGTGGATCGCACGATTACCGCGAACTACGCCATCGAGGTCGTGCGCGAGCCGGACCGGTATTTGTAAGACCCGCGCGCTATCCCTCGATCGCCGCCGCCACGCGCCGGGCCGTCGCCGCGCCCTCGGCCTCGGCATAGGGGATGGCGCCCGGCTTGGTCCACACCGGCGTCGGCCAGGCGGCGTCGGCGGCGAAGCGCGCGATGACGTGGACGTGGAGTTGCGGCACCTGGTTGCCCAGGGCGGCCACGTTCATCTTCTCGGCCCCGGTCAGCTTTTCCAGCGCCGCGGCGACCTTGGCCACCTCCTCGATCAGCAGGGCGCGGTCGGCGGGCTCGAGCTGGTGGATCTCGCGGATGCCCGCGCGCTCGGGCACCATGATCAGCCAGGGAAAGCGCGCGTCGTTCATCAACAGGACGCGGCACAGCCCAAGGGCGGCGACCGGGCGCGTGTCGGCCTCCAGGCGGGGATGCAGCGCGAAACCGGTCCGGGCGGTCCGGCCGCTCATTTCTCCTCCAGCGCGATCAGCAGGTCGCGGCTGCCCTTCTGCACGCGCTCGGCGTGCCGGGCGGCGACCGAGGCGGCCGGATTGCCGCCGCCGACCCTGGCGAAAGCTTCGATCGCCTCTTCCTTGCCCTCGCGCAGCAGGCGGAACCCGTCCATGTAGGCGCGGAACCAGGGCTGGGCCGACTGCTCGCGCTCGATCGGCGTGTAGGCGTCGATCCGCCCCGCCTTGCCCTTGAGCCGCAGCGTGCCGAGCGGCAGGAACTCGATCTTCTTGCAGCGCTTGGCGGTCGCGTCGCTGACGCAGATGGTGGTGCCGAGGTGCTTGTTGGCGCCCTCCAGCCGGCTCGCGGTGTTCACCGTGTCGCCCATGGCGGTGTAGTTGTGGCGCTGGCTCGAGCCGAAATTGCCGACGATCGCCGCGCCCGTGTGCACGCCCACGCGGGTCGAGCCCAGCTTGACGTCGAACTCGTTCTTGGCGCGCTGGCGGTACTCCTCGGCGAAGCGGTGGATCGCGACGGCCGCCTCGACCGCGCGCTGGGCGTGGTCGGGCAGGGCGGCGGGCGCGCCGAAGATCGCCACCACGGCGTCGCCGATGAACTTGTCGATGGTGCCGCCCGATTTGATGACGATCTCGCAGATGCCGTCGAAATACTGCCCCATCACCTTCACCAGCACCCGCGGCTGGATGGTCTCGGCCAGCGCGGTGAAGTTCTCCATGTCGGTGAACAGCAGCGTCATCTCGCGGCTTTCGCCCTCGGTCACCAGCGCCGCCGGGTTCTCCAACAGGCGCTGCACCACCTTGGGCTCGACGTAGCGCGCGAAGGCGTCGCGGATGAAGCGCTTCTTGTCGCGGTAGCGGCGCGCGACATAGACCGCGCCCACGGTCAGCGACACCAGGAACGCCAGGACCGGCGCCAGCAGCGGCAGCAGCGGCCCGTTCGCCAGCAGCGGCGCGCTGACCAGGATCACGAACGCCGCCAGCAGCGCGGCGCTGGCGGCGGCCTTAACCCAGGCGCGCGTTTCGACCAGGATCAGGCCGATCGCGAGGATCGCGGCCAGCAGCGTCAGCGCGATCTCGACCGCGCCGTTGACGCGCGGCAACTGGCGGCCGTCCAGAAGCTGCGACAGGGCCTGGGCGTGCACCGCCACGCCCGGCATCGAGCCGGCGCCGTGGCCCAGCACGGCGGCCAGCGGGGTGCGGTAGCGGTCGGCGTCGGGCAGATCGACGCCGATCAGCACGGTCTTGCCCTTGAACAGCGGCCCCGGCAGGTCGCCGATCAGATGCGCCTCGTAGCTTTCGAACACGGGCTGCTTCAAGGGGTCGCGCGTCAGGTATGACAGACCCAGGGGCTGGCGCGGCGGCTCCACGCCGATCTGCGCCGCCAGCGCCCCGGGGAAACTCGGTTCCCATTTCTTGGTCACGTCGTCGGCGCGGCCGGAAAAGATGGCGCGCACGGTGCCGTCCTCGTCGGCGTCCAGCGTGGCGAAGCCGCGCCGCACGCGCACGCCCTGGAAAAAAGTCTCCATCGTCTCGACTTGTTTCTTGGTCAGGCCCTCGTCGAAGCCGGCCCAGGCCACCACCGGCGGCACCGGCCAGTCGTTCAGCGCCTGGCGCAGCGCGTCGTCCTTTTCCTTCACCGTCGGCTGGTCGAACAGGAAGTCCAGCCCCACCACCGCCGCGCCCTTCTCGCGCAGCTGGTTCACGACCCGCGCCAGGAACGCCCGGTCCACCGGCGAGCGATACTCCAGCGTCGCCAGGGTTTCCTCGGTGATCGTGGCGATCACGATGCTGGGATGCGGCTCGGCTTGGCCGGGCTTCAGCGCCGTCAGGCGGAAATCGATCAGCCACTGCTCGGCGATCTTGAGGAAGACGAGGCCCCTGACCGCGGTCACCGACACCCCCGCGATCACGGCCGCCGCGGCCAGCAGCGCCACGAGGTCGCGCCAGGCGAAGTCGCCCAGGCCCGGCAGCCGGCCGCGCAACCCCGCGGGCGCCTCCGCCGGATTCCGCAAGCCCGCCGCCTTGGGCGCGCCCGGCTTCAGCGCTTGTGGCGCCATCGCCGTTCCGCCGCCCCGGTCCCTCGGCCGCGATGCGTCTTCAAGGTCCGGCCGCTCACGATCCCAGGTTCATGATCTGCACGCGCCGGT
>JBQTIS010000500.1:0-7717 GCA_052387895.1 Rhodospirillales bacterium
TCACCACCCAGCCCCGAACCGCCACCGACAGCGCCACCAGCCAGGTGAGCCAGGCGAGCGCTTGGTATTGCGTGCCCGTCGCCCCGATCAGCGCCGCCGCCAGCCACGCCAGCGCAAGGGCCCCGGACACCGCGGCGATCGGGCGCGCGTGGCCCGCATCGATCAGCGACATCGCCAGCTTGCCGACGAACAGCACGCCGATGCCGTAGAACATCTGGGGAAAGCGCGTCTGCAACTCGCTGCCCGCACCCTTGTCCAGGATGTTGAAGCCGACCAGCGGCACGGCGAGCGCCAGCGCCACCAGCGCGAAGACCGCCGCCTCCTTCACCATGCCGGCGAAGGGCGGTCTTGCGGAAACGCTCTGCGCCGTCGCCGTTGCGGCCATCTCAGACCTTCTCGATTTCCGGCTTGCCCAGCAATCCGGTGGGGCGGAACACCAGCGCCAGCACCAGGATCGCGAACGCCGCGACGTCCTTTTACTCGGCGCTGAAATAGGCCTACCAGAACACCTCGATCAACCCGATCAGCAGCCCGCCCAGCATGGCGCCGGGCAGCGAGCCGATGCCGCCCAGCACGGCCGCGCTGAACGCCTTGATGCCGGCGAGGAAGCCGACATAGAAGTCGATGATGCCGTAGTACAGCAGCCACACCATGCCCGCGACCGCGGCCAGCGCCGCGCCCATGATGAAGGTCAGCGCGATCGTGCGGTCGACGTCCACGCCCAGAAGCCGGGCCATGCGCATGTCCTGCTCGCAGGCGCGCTGGTTGCGGCCCAGCGCCGTGGCGTTGATCAGCAGCGTGAACCCCGCCATCAGCACCACGGTCAGAACGATGATGACGATCTGCATGTAGCTGAGCTGCACGGTGAATCCTTCGACCTCCATCAGCGTGACGCCGCCCGAAACCAGCGGCCTGCCCAGCGCCTTGTTGCGCGCGCCCTGCAGCAGCTGCACGTAGTTCTGCAGGAAGATCGACATGCCGATGGCCGAAATCAGCGGCGCGAGCCGGCCCGAATTGCGCAGCGGCCGGTACGCCGTTCGCTCGACCGCCCAGCCGTGCAGGGCCGTGAACACCATGGCGATCAGCAGCATGGTCAGCAGCGCCATCGGAACCCAGCTGATTCCCAGCACCCCCAACGCCAGGAAGGTGATGATCGTGATGTACCCGCCGATCATGAAGATGTCGCCGTGGGCGAAGTTCACCATGCCGATGATGCCGTAAACCATCGTGTAGCCGATGGCGATACGGCCGAACATCGACCCCAGCGTCAGGCCGTTGATCAACTGCTGTGTGAAATAAGCCATTGCCCCTGTTTCCCGCCGCCTGAACCGGCGACGGGCGTCCCCCGGAACAGCCCCGGCGAAAACCCTAGCCCGCCGCCTCGCCGCCCGCAAGCCGGGCGATGACGCGGAAATCGGCGGAATAGTGCTTGACTTCCATGCGGTTGCCCCGCGCCGGCGCAAAACCGCGCCGGCGCGTTGCGCCGGGTCGGCCCGGTTCTATAATCCGCCTGGCGATTCCTCCACCACCCCGCGAGCGCGCCATGACCGCAGCCAGCACGCCCCGCAAGCCGGCCGACAGGGCCGCGGCGAAGAAATCCGGCACGGCCGAGTTCAAGTGGGACGATCCGTTCCTCTTGGACCGGCAGTTGAGCGAGGACGAGCGCCAGATCCGCGACGCCGCGCACGATTACTGCCAGGACAAGCTGATGCCGCGGATCCTCGAGGCCAACCGGCACGAGAAGTTCGACCGGACCGTGCTGAACGAGATGGGCGCGCTGGGCTTCCTGGGACCGACCATCGAGGGCTACGGCTGCGCCGGCGCGAACTACGTAAGCTACGGACTGATCGCGCGCGAGGTCGAGCGCGTGGATTCCAGCTACCGCTCCACCATGTCGGTGCAAAGCTCGCTGGTCATGCACCCGATCCACGCCTATGGCACGGAGGAGCACCGCAAGAAGTACCTTCCGCGCCTAGCCACGGGCGAGATCGCGGGCTGCTTCGGCTTGACCGAGCCCGACCACGGCTCCGACCCCGGCGGCATGAAGACGCGCGCGCGCAAAGCGCCGGGCGGCTACGTGCTAAAGGGCAACAAGACCTGGATCACCACTTCGCCGATCGCCGACGGGATGGTGGTTTGGGCCAAGGACGACGAGGGCGTGATCCGCGGCTTCATCCTGGAACGCGGCATGAAGGGGCTTGCCACGCCCAAGATCGAGGGCAAGTTCGCCCTGCGCGCCTCGATCACCGGCGAGATCGTGATGGACGACGTGGCGGTCCCCGAGGCCAACCTGCTGCCCGGCGCCAAGGGGCTGGCCGGGCCGTTCGGCTGCCTCAACCGCGCGCGCTTCGGCATCGCCTGGGGCGCCATGGGCGCGGCCGAGTTCTGCTGGACGCGCGCGCGCGACTATACGCTCGCCCGCAAGCAGTTCGGCCGGCCGCTGGCCGCCACCCAGCTGGTGCAGAAGCAGCTCGCCGACACGCAGACCGAGATCGCGCTGGGCTTGCAGGCCGCCTTGCGCGTGGGGCGCATGGTGGACGCGGGCGAGGCCGCGCCCGAGGCGATCTCAGTGATCAAGCGCAACAACTGCGGCAAGGCGCTGGACATCGCGCGGGTGGCGCGCGACATGCACGGCGGCAACGGCGTTTCCGACGAGTTCCACGTCATCCGCCACGTCATGAACCTCGAGGCGGTCAACACCTACGAGGGCACGCACGACGTGCACGCGCTGATCCTTGGCCGCGCCCAGACCGGCATCCAGGCGTTCACGGGGTGAAGGCGCCCGGGCGGAAAGCGGCGGCATGAGCGCGGGCGGACGCGGCGGAAATTGGCTGTGGCTCGTCGCCGGCGCCGTGCTGCTGGGTTTTCTGGTCGCCTATCTCTCCGTCGAGTTTCCCGAGGTTCTTCAGGACGAGAACAACCGCCTTCGGCTCGACGTCGCGGGGTGGTGGATCGCGCTGGGGGGCGGCTCGCTGGTCGCGCGCGGGCGCAGCGGAGGGATGGGGCTTCTGCTCGGCAACCTGGCAATCTGGCTTTTCATCGGCCTGGGGTTGCTGACGCTCTATTCCTTCCGCGCCGAGTTCGGCTGGCTCAAGGACCGGGTGATGGCCGAGCTGCTACCGCATCGCGGCACGATTGCGACAGCGGCGCGGCCCGCACCCGGACCCGCCGCGCGCGCGCCGGTCGAGACCGGGCATCGCGTCAGCTTCCGCATGCGCGAGGGCGGGCATTTCGTGATCGAGGCGCGCGTCAACGGCACGCCGATCCGTTTCCTGGTGGACACGGGCGCGAGCGAGGTGGTGTTGACGCCCGGCGACGCCCGGCGCATCGGGTTCAATCCCAACGCGCTCAGCTACACCCAGCGCTACCGCACCGCCAACGGCATCGGCGAAGGCGCGCCGATCCGCCTCACCCGCATCACCGTGGGGCCGATCGAGGTCGAGGACGTGCGCGCCTCGGTCAACCGCGCCGAGATGGCCGGCTCGCTGCTCGGCATGACCTTCCTGGGACGCCTCTCCGGCTACGAGGTGCGCGACGGCGTGCTGACGCTAAGGCAGTAATCAGCGTGAGTTTCCCACCAGCGCGCGGTTGACGGCGAGGCCGAGCGCGCCCGCGCCCGCCACCACCAGCGCCATCGGCACGGCGCTATCGGCTTGGATCGCGCCCAGCGCGGTGGCCGCGAGCGAGGCCAGGCCGAACTGCATGACGCCGAGCAGCGCCGAGGCCGCGCCCGCGTGCTCGCCATGCGGGGCCATCGCCAGCGCCGTGGCGTTGGGCATCACCAAGCCGAGGCCCGAAACGAACACCAGCAGGGGCAGCCAGACGCCGACCAGCCCGCCGATGCCGGTCAGCGCCGCGGCCAGCAGCGCCAGCCCCGCGCCGGCCTCGACCAGCAGCATGGCGGCGAGCACGCGGTGCGGGTCGGCCGAGCGCATCAGCCTGCCGTTCACCTGCGCCGCCAGAACCAGGCCGAGGGCGTTGGCGCCGAACAGCCAACCGAATTGCTGGGCCGGCACGCCGTAAAGCTCGATGAACACGAACGGCGAGCCCGCGATATAGGCGAACATGCCGGAGATGGTGACGCCGCCCGACAGCGCGTAGCCCATGAACCGGCGGCTTTTGAGCAGGTCGAGATAGACCGCGGCCACCGCGCCGGCCTTGAGCGACCCGGCGGGGCCCGGCTTGCGGGTTTCGCCCAGGCGCAGCCACGCCAGCGCGATCACCGCCACGCCGAAGGCGGCGAGCGACAGGAAAATCGCCCGCCAGCCGAACCACAGCAACAGGTAGCCGCCCAGAAGCGGCGCCAGGATCGGCGCCAGTCCCACCACCAGCATCAGCGCCGAGAACACGCGCGCCGCGTCGCGCACGTCGAACAGGTCGCGCACCATCGCCCGCGCGATCACCATCCCCGCGCAGGCGCCGATGGCCTGGAGAAACCGAAGGCCCGTCAGCGCCTCGATCGTGGGCGCGTAGGCGCAGGCGACCGAGGCCGCCGCGAACAAGGCCAGGCCAGCGAACAGCGGCGGGCGCCGGCCGAACCGGTCGGAGATCGGGCCATAGACCGCCTGGCCCAACGCGAAGCCGAGGAAGAACGTGGACAGGGTCAGCTGCACCTGGCCGGCGGCGGCGGCGAAGGCGCGCTCGAGTTCGGGCAGCGACGGCAAATACATGTCGATGCCCATCGGCGCCATCGAGATCATCGCGCCTAGGATGACGATGCGCTCGATCCTCAACCAGCGCGCGGGTTGCGGGGCTGGCCCGCCGGTCGGCTGTTGCATGTGCTGAAACTATCGCAGTCCGCGCAGCGCGCCCGCAAGGCGATTGTCCATGCCCCGCCTGCGGGGCGCGCGGGGTTCGTCCATCAATGCGTCAATCCGTGCCAACGGCCCGTTCGCGCCGGCCGGATCCTCGCAGGTGGTCGCTCGCCTCGGTTCGGCTTTCGAAGACGTGCGAGGACACCTTTCGCTTCTCCAGCTCCCTGCCGAGCTTCAACCGCATGAATCCGCTGTTGGAATAGCGGGACACGGCGATGTAATACTTTTCTTCCACGTAGCGCACGAGATCGAGATAGGCGTCCATGACATCGGGATCGGCCTCGAACCGGTCGTAGTTCACGATGGAGTACACCCGCTTGCCCAATGGACCCAGCAAGCCGTCGACCGCCGACTTGATACGGTCCAGATCGGCTTCAGTTCGCACGCGCATGCCGGAGTAGTTCATGAACACGGTATTCGAGGCTGCATCATAACTGAGGCGATCCTCGATCCGCAGGTCAAGTAGGCGATCGCGCAACCGCAATGGCGGGACTGCGAAGATCGCGGTCTCCATTTCGCGCACGCTACCGACGACCGGCGCGAACGGCAGCAGGTCGAGAATCTGGCGCTTGATGTCGATTCCCGGCGCGACCTCGGCCAGTTGCAATCCGCCGGGGCGCAGGCGGAACACGCAGCGTTCGGTGACGTAAAGAACCTCCTGGCCGCGCCTAACCGCCTCCGCGCCGCTGAACGTGATCTGCCCCACGCGTTCCGTGAACTTCCGGTGCTTGCCTTCCTTCCTGATCTCGATACGCCCATCGCCCACGACCGCTTCGAGCCCGCCCGCGGTGAAGGTGCCGACGAAAATCACCTTGCCGCTATTTTGGCTGATGTTGATGAAGCCGCCACAACCGGGCACACGATTGCCGAATCGGCTGGCATTGACGTTGCCCTGGCCGTCGCATTCGGCGTAGCCGAGGCAGGCCACGTCCAAGCCGCCGCCGTCGATAAAGTCGAACTGGTAGGGATGATCGATGGCGGCGGAGAAATTCACCGCGGCGCCGAAATCCGGCCCACCGAGGGGTACGCCGCCGATGACCCCCGGATCGACCGTGAGCGTGATGAGGTCCTCGACCCGCTCTTCCGCCGCGACCACGCTGAGCGCGTCGGGCAGGCCGATTCCCAGATTGACGACACTGTTCGGCAGCAGCTCCACGGCCGCCCGTCGGGCAATCACCTTCACGCTGTCGAGCGGCAGCGACTTGATCCGCTCGCCGGGAATCCTGATTTCGCCGGACAACGCGGGGCTGTAGCGCGTGCCGTAGTTCTGCATATGCTCGTCGGGGGAAGCCTCGACCACCGCATCCACCAAGATTCCGGGCACGCGGACGCGGCGCGCGTCGAGCGAGCCCGACTGGGCGATCCGCTCGACCTGGCACAGCACGACGCCGCCGGAGTGGCGCACGGCCAGCGCGATAGCCAGGGTTTCCAGCCGCAGCGATTCGCGCTCCATCGTCACGTTGCCCTCGGGGTCGGCGGTGGTGCCCCTGATCAGCGCCACGTGAATCGGGAACCGGCGGAAGAACAGATAGTCCGCGCCGGCAAGATTGATCACCTCGACCAGATCTTCCGACGCGGCCTTGTTGACCTTGCCGCCTTCCTGGCGCGGATCGACGAACGTTCCGATGCCCACGCGCGTCGCCGTGCCGGGCTTGCCGGCGGCGATATCGCGATAGAGGTGCGTTATGACCCCTTCGGGGAAATTGTACGCGGCGATCTTGTTGGCGACCGCCAAGGCCTCGATGCGCGGCGTCAACCCATAGTGGCCGCCGATGGTCCGCTTGAGCAGCCCCTCATGGCCCAGGCGGTTGAGGCCTCGCTCCTTGCCGTCGCCCTGCCCGCCGGCCCAGACCAGCGTTATGCCGTTTGGGCCGTTGCCGGCGAGGAACCGCCGCTCGATCGCCGCGAACAGCGCTTCAGGATTGCCGTTGCCGCCATACCCGGACGACGCCACGGTATCGCCGTCGCGGATCAAGGCCACCGCGGCGTCCGCCGCAATAACTTTCTTCAGCGCCACCCACACCCCTGCCCGTTGACGCGTTCACGCCAGTACAGCACAGGAGGCCACGAAAAGGTATGCCGCCACCGTCCAAATCTGCCCTCAGCTCTTGCCCAGCGCCTGTTCGCGCAGGTTGAGCGCGGCGAGGTCGGACCAGCGCGACCACGCCCGCGCCTTGGCCAGATAGGCGGAATAGGAACGGTCGACCTTGGCGGCCAACGCGTCGGCGGACGCCACCTCGCGCTTCACCTCCGCCCAGGCCTTGCCGGCGGCCACCACCACGTCCCTGGGCCACAGCTTCAGCTGGACCTGGTGCTGCTTCACCAGCGGGTCCAGCGCCTCGATGTTGTGGCGGGTGAACGCGGCCAGGGTCTCGGCGGCCGAGGCCAGGCACGCGCTTTCCACCACTTTCTGCAACGACGCGCCCAGCGCCTTGAACTTCTCAGCGCTTGCCAAGAGTTCCAGTCCCGGGCCCAGCTCGTGGAACGCGGGCTGGTAGTAGAACTTGGCGACCTTGTAGAGGCCCATGGCGAAGTCGTTGTACGGCCCCACCCATTCCGCCGCGTCCACCGCGCCCGATTCCATCGCCTTCATGATCTCGCCCGCCGGGGTGTTCACCACTTCGGCGCCGAGCTTCTTGAACACGTCGCCGCCCAGGCCCGAGATGCGGAAGCGAAGGCCGCGCAGGTCGGCGAGGCCCCGGATCTCCTTGCGGAACCAGCCGCCCGCCTGCACGCCGCTGGAGCCGGCGAAGAACGGCTTGAGGCCGAACGGCGCGTAGGCCTCGTCCCACAGCGCCTGCGCCCCGCCGAACTGGATCCAGCCCATCATCTCGGGAGCGGTCAGGCCGAACGGCACGCCGGTGAAATAATTCAGCGCCTTCGACTTGTGCTGCCAGAAATAG
>JBQTIS010000501.1:0-1941 GCA_052387895.1 Rhodospirillales bacterium
GCACGACTCTTGCGACCAATGCCCTGATAGAGCGCCGGGGGGCGCCGACCGCGTTCCTGACCACCCTGGGGTTCCGCGACACGGTCGAGATCGCGACCGAGGGGCGGTTCGACGTGTACGACGTGAACCTGGACCTGCCCCGGCCCCTGGTGCCGCGCCACCTGCGCCTGGAGGTGAAGGAGCGCGTGAGCGCGCGCGGCGAGGTGCTGCTGAAGCTCGACGAGCCGGGCGTGGCCAGGCTGGCCGAGAAAACGCTGAAGCCCGGGGGAATCGAAAGCGTGGCGGTGGGGTTCCTGCACGCCTACGCCAACCCGGCGCACGAGCGGCGCGTGCGCGACATTTTGAAAAAGCGCATGCCGGCCTTAAGCGTCTCGCTGTCCTCGGAGGTCTCGCCGGAGATGCGGGAATACGAGCGCTTCTCGACCACCTGCGCCAACGCCTATGTCCAGCCCTTGATGGCCGGGTACCTGAGGCGCCTGGAATCGGCGCTGAAGGCCCTCGGCGTTTCCTGCCCGCTTTACCTGATGCAGTCCGGCGGCGGGCTCACCACGGTCGAGACCGCTGCGCGGTTTCCCGTGCGGCTGGTCGAATCGGGCCCCGCCGGGGGCGCCATCTTCTCCGGCTATCTCGCGCGGCGGATGGGGCTCGACCGCGTGCTGTCGTTCGACATGGGCGGCACCACGGCCAAGATCTGCCTGATCGACGACTTCACGCCGCAGACCGCGCGCGGCTTCGAGGTGGCGCGGGTGTACCGCTTCAAGAAGGGCAGCGGCCTGCCCTTGCGGATTCCCGTGATCGAGATGGTCGAGATCGGCGCGGGCGGCGGCTCGATCGCCGCGATCGACGCCCTGGGCCGCGTGCAGGTGGGGCCGGAAAGCGCGGGGGCCGAGCCGGGCCCGGCCTGCTATGGGCGCGGCGGGGCGCGCGCCACGGTCACCGACGCGGACCTCGCGCTCGGGCGCATCGACCCGGCGCGGTTCTCGGGCGGGCGCGTCAGGCTCGACCCGCCGCAAGCGGCGGCGGCGCTCGGGCGCGACGTGGGCAGGGCCATGCGCCTGGGCGAGACGCTCGCGGCCTTCGCCGTCAGCGAGGTGGTGGATTCCAACATGGCCAACGCCGCGCGCATCCACGCGATCGAAAGCGGCAAGGCGCTGGCAAGCCGCACGCTGATCGCCTTCGGCGGCGCCGCGCCCTTGCACGCCGCGCGCGTGGCCGAGAAGCTGGGCATATCTAGCGTGGTGGTGCCGGCGGCCGCGGGCGTGGGCAGTTGCGTCGGCTTCCTGCGCGCGCCGGTTTCGTTCGAGGTGGTGCGCAGCCACTACCAGGCGCTGGCCTCGTTCGCGCCGGGCGCGGCCAACAGGACGTTCGAGGCGATGCGCGCCGAGGCGGCCGAGGCGATCAGCGGGGCGATCGCGGGCGCGCCCGGCGGCGCGACCCCGGAGGAGAGCCGTGTCGGCTACATGCGCTATACCGGCCAGGGCTCGGAGATCGCGGTGCCGCTGCCCGCGCGGCCGTTCGGCGCCGACGGCGCCAAGGTTCTGCGCCAGGCGTTCGAGGACGCCTATCGCCGGCAGTACAACCGCATCGTGCCGGACCAGGCGATCGAGATCATCAGCCTGGGCGTGGCGCTGGCGCTGCCCGCCCGGGCCGCCGACGACGCCGCCGCCGGCGCCGCGCCGCGCGGCGAATCCACCGAAAACGCCGCTCCGCACGACGCCCGGCCCACGGGACGGACCCGCCTGTTCGACCCGGCCGCCGAAGCCATGATCGACGTGCCGGTCTATCGCCGCGAGGAGCTGCGCCCCGGCGCGCGCATCGCGGGCCCGGCGCTGATCACCGAGGCGCAGACCTCGACCGTGGTGACCTCGCGCTTCGACGCGGCCGTGAACGCGCTCGGCCATATCGAGCTCAAGCGGCGGGGCGAGGGCTAGCCCAGGCCGC
>JBQTIS010000502.1:0-3876 GCA_052387895.1 Rhodospirillales bacterium
CTTTCGGAGACCGTTCCATGCGCGCCGAGACGCAAGCCCTCCTCGACCGGATCAACCAGTCGCTCGATCTGGTGCGGAGGCATCTTTGACTTCGACAAGGCGCAAAAGCGCCTGGCGGAGCTGAACGCCAGGGCCGAGAGCAGCGATCTGTGGAACGACCCGGCCAAGGCGCAGGCGCTGCTGCGCGAGCGCACCCAGCTCGAGAAATCGCTGCAGGGCTACAAGGCGCTGAAGCAGGAGCTTGACGACGCGCTGGCGCTGTCGGAGCTGGGCGAGGCCGAGAAGGACCAGGCGGCCGTGGCCGAGGCCGAGGCGATGCTGGCGGCGCTCGAGCCCAAGGCCGAGAAGAAGCACATCGAAAGCCTGCTGTCGGGCGAGGCCGACTCCAACGACTGCTATCTCGAGGTCCATGCCGGAGCCGGGGGCACCGAGGCGCAGGACTGGGCCGAGATGCTGATGCGCATGTACACGCGCTGGGCCGAGCGGCGCGGCTACAAGGTGGAGTGGCAGGAAGAAAGCCCGGGCGAGGAAGCGGGCCTGAAATCCGCCACCGTCAAGGTGATGGGCCCGAACGCCTATGGCTGGCTGAAGACCGAAACCGGCGTGCACCGCCTCGTGCGCATCTCGCCGTTCGATTCCAACGCGCGGCGGCAGACCAGCTTCGCCTCGGTCGGCGCCTATCCGGTGATCGACGAGGACATCCAGGTCGACGTGCAGGACAAGGATTTGAAGATCGACACCTATCGCTCCTCCGGCGCGGGCGGCCAGCACGTCAACAAGACCGAAAGCGCAGTCAGGATCACGCACATCCCCTCGGGCATCGCGGTCGCCTGCCAGATCGACCGCTCGCAGCACCGCAACCGCGCCATGGCGATGCAGATGCTGAAGGCGCGGCTCTACGAGGTGGAGATGAAAAAGCGCGAGGCCGCGGCCCAGGCCCAGCACGACGCCAAGACCGATATCGGCTGGGGCCACCAGATCCGCTCCTACGTGCTGCAGCCCTATCAGATGGTGAAGGACGTGCGCACGGGGATGGAAAAGGGCAACGCCCAGGCGGTGCTGGACGGCGACATCGACGAGTTCCTCGAAGCCGCGCTGGCCGGCCGCGTGGGCGGCGAAGAGGAAACCGGCAAGGAACGGCGCAAGGGGGCCTGACATGCGCGAGGCGGCGATCGCGGCGATCCTGGTTAGCATCGCGACGGCGGCCTATGCCGATCCGGTCATCGGCAAGCAGCCGCAGGCCGTGCCGGAAATCTTCCGGCCCGAGGTGGCGGAATACGACACGCGCGTCTGGACCGCGGGCCTCAACACGCCCTGGTCGCTGGTTTTCCTGCCCGACGGCCGCGCGCTGGTGAGCGAGCGTCCCGGGCGCATCCTGGTGCTGGACCGGGACGGCAAGCGCCAGCCCCGCCCCTATGCCGAGCCCACGGTGCGCGCGCGCGGCGAGGGCGGGTTGATGGGCCTGGCGCTGCATCCCAGGTTCGCCCAAGAGCCCTATGTCTACGCCATGCTGACCGCGCCCACGTCCGACGGCGGCGCGGTCAACCGCGTGGTGCGCCTGCGTCACCAGGGCGCGACCGGCGCGTTCGAGCGCGTGATCGTCGACGGCATTCCGGCCGCCAACTACCACAACGGCGGGCGCATCGCCTTCGGGCCGGACGGGATGCTGTATGTCGCGACCGGCGAGAACTTCCAGGCCGAGATGGCGCAGGACCTGAAATCGCTGGGCGGCAAGATCCTGCGCGTGACGCCCCTGGGCGAAACGCCGGCGGACAACCCCTTCCCCGGCTCGGCGGTCTGGAGCTACGGCCACCGCAACCCGCAGGGGCTGGCATGGCATCCCGGAACCGGAGAGCTGTTCATCTCGGAGCACGGACCCTCGGGCGAATTCGGCCGGCGCAAGGACGACGAGATCAACGTGGTGCGCCGGGGCGCCAACTACGGCTGGCCGCGCGTCGTGGGCGCGGCGGGCCTGAAGGAGTACGTCGATCCGATATTGCTGTGGCGCGAGACCGGCGCACCGCCCTCGGGCATCGCCTTCTGGCAAGGCGCGCTTTACGTCGCCACGCAGCGTTCCGACGCGCTGATCCGAGTCGAGCTCGCGCGCCAAGGCGCGGATTGGACGGTTACGCGCATCGAGCGCTGGTATTCCGACAAGCCGGACAGCGGGCGCTGGGGCGCGTTCCGCGACGCGGTGGTGGGGCCCGACGGCGCGCTCTACGCGCTCACCACCTTCACCAGGGACGACAAGGTGCTGCGGATTTCGCGGCGCTGACGTGCTGGCCGGCGCGCCGCCATATTGCTAGAATTCCCGCGCCATTGGCCTTGCCTAGGGGGCGGCGGCGCCGATGCTCGAACTCGACCGTTTCATCGCCGACTGCCGCGCCGCGCTTAAGGAGCGTTCGGCCCAGAAAGCCGTGCGCGAGGTAGTGGCGCGGGCCGTGGCCGACCCGGCGGCGGTGATGGGCGCGCTCGGCGAGCCTAAGCGCGGCGAAATCGTGAAACTGCATCAGTCCGCCGACCTGACGGTCCTCAACCTAATCTGGGCGCCGCATTTCATGGTCATGCCGCACAACCACGGCATGTGGGCGGTGATCGGCGTGTACACCGGGCGCGAGGATAATCTGTTCTGGCGGCGCGTGAAGGGCGCGGCCGGCGGCCGGATCGAGGCCGCGAGCGCCCAGGCGCTCTGCGTCAAGGACGCCGTGCCGCTGGGACGCGACATCATCCATTCCGTGGTCAATCCGATTCCGCGCCTGACCGGCGCGATCCACGTCTACGGCGGCGCTTTTTTCGATGCGCCGCGCAGCGAGTGGGACTCGGAAACGCTGTGCGAAGGGCCGTTCGACATGCAGCGCCAGATGCGGCGTTTCGAGGAAGCGAACGCGCACCACGCGCGGGCATGACAGGCCGTCAGTCCGCGAACTCCGCGCGCCGGTAGCCCTGCATATACAAGAGAGCCGTCAGGTCGCCGTGATCGACCCGCGCGCGCGCGGCCTCGGCCACCACCGGCTTGGCGTGGAACGCGACGCCCAGGCCCGCCGCCCGGATCATCGCCAGATCGTTGGCGCCGTCGCCCACCGCCATGGTTTCGGCCATCGCGATGCCGCGCGCCCGGGAGGCGGCGGTCAACGCTTCGAGCTTCGCGTCGCGGCCGAGAATCGGGTCGAGCACGCGCCCGGTGAGCCGGCGCCCCGCCATTTCCAGCCGGTTGCCGCGCGCCTCGTCGAAGCCAAGCAGCATCCGCGCGTGCGAGGTGAACACGTCGAAGCCGCCGGAAACCAGCACGGCGTGCGCGCCGTGCCGTCGCATGGTGGCGACCAGCGCGCGCGCGCCCGGCATCGGCCGCATCGCGTCGCGCACGCGCAGCAGCTCCGTTTCCGGCAGGCCCTTCAGCAGCGCCACGCGCTGCTTGAGGGCCGCGGGAAAGTCGATGTCGCCGCGCATGGCGGCCGCGGTGATGGCGGCGATCCGCGGGCCGACTCCGGCGGCCGCCGCCAGCTCGTCGATGGTCTCGCCCACCGTCATGGTCGCGTCCATGTCGGCGACCAGCAGGCGCTTGCGTCGGCCCGCCAAGGGCTGCGCCACGAGGTCGACCGGCTTTCCCGTCAGCGCCGCGCGAACCGCCGCTTGCGCCCGCGCCCGGTCCGCCCCCGCGAACGGAACGTCGCAGGCCTCGTTAGGGCCGAGCCAGTCCGCCGGCCCCGCCCGGCCGCCCGCCGCCTGCAACGCCCGGCGCGCCGCGTCGGCCGTGCTAGCATCGAGCGCGATTTTTCCGGGGGCGGCGACCAGCGTGAGCACCGAATCCATCAGCGCATTTAAGGCAAGCGAAGCCCGCCGTCCAACCGATTTGCACGGCTTGGCGAAAGCGCCGGT
>JBQTIS010000503.1:0-7466 GCA_052387895.1 Rhodospirillales bacterium
CGAGGCGGAAACGGCCCACGGGGTCGAGCCGGTCTTTTGCCCAGCGCGCCACCGCCGTGGCCGGCGGCACCGGGAACTGGTGTTCGACATTCGGTTTGGCGCCGCTGGATTTGTATTCCTGCACCACTTCCACGCGCGCGGCGTCGATCGCAAGGCGCGGCAGGTGGGCGAATGTCAGGTCGGCGAACTTCGATTCCTGCGCCCGCGAAGCCGCGAGGGGCGCGAGCAACACCAGCGCCGCAAGCGCAAACGATAGGCGGGTCCGCATCGCGGCCTTCATCGGGGTTGGCGATCGGCCGACTGTGCCGGGCCAATATGGCGTCATCGTGACGGCCTGGGCCGGCCCCATGCCGCCGGCCCGGACGGCGCCCCGTGCAGGCCCGCGAGCTCGTCCTCGGAGAAGCCGTAGCCGCGGTTGCAGAATTCGCAGGTCACGACCAGCTTGCCGTCGATCTTGAAATCCTCCAGCTCCGCCGCCGGCAGGCCGCGCAACATGCGCACCACGCGCTGGCGCGAACAGCGGCAGGAATCGCTCAAGCGCCGCGCGCGGTGGGCCCGCACGCCGTCCTCGTGGAACAGGCGGTAAAGCAGCCGGTCCGGCGGCAGCGCCGGATCCAGCAATTCGCGGCGGGTGCAGCCCGCCACCTTGGCGGCGGCCTCGCGCCAGCCCTCTTCCTCGGCCTCGGCGCCGCGCTCCTCGGGCAGGCGCTGGATCATCAGCGCGCCGGCGCGCCAGGATGTTCCCCCGCCGGCCTCGACCCTCCCGACCGCCAGGTTGATCGTCGCCTGCAACTGCTCGGATTGCCGGAAATAGTGGTGAATGCAATCGCAAAGCGTGGCGCCGGCCAGCTCGACGATGCCCTGATAGCGGTCGCTCGCCGGCCCCTGGTCCACGGTGAAGGCCAGGTAGCCCGCGCCCAGCAGCCTGGGCACCGGGTCGTGCCCCGGCCCCGGCACCGCGCCCGGTCCCGGCCGCGCCAGCGAGTCCTTCAGCCTCTCGGCGTTCACCTGCGCGTAGCCGCGCAACGCGCCGGCCGTCGTCACGTCGGCGACCAGCATCCTGACCGGCCCGTCGCCCTTGGTCTGCAACGTGAACACCCCGTCGTATTTCAAGGTGGCGGCCAGCGAGGCGGCCAGCACCAGCGCCTCGCCCAGCAACGTCGCCACCGGTTCGGGATAGACGTGGCGGCCGAGGATCGCGTCGACCGTCCCGCCCAGCCGCACCAGCCGGCCGCGCACGGCATGGGCGTCGGTGCGGAACGGCAATACCAGGTCGTCGTTGACGCCGACTTCGGCGGTCATTCCATGCACCAGGCCAGGATGCTTTTCTGCACGTGCAGGCGGTTCTCGGCCTCGTCCCACACCACCGAGTTCGGACCGTCGATCACGCCGTCCGTCACCTCTTCGCCGCGATGGGCCGGCAGGCAGTGCATGAACAGCGCGTCCGGCTTGGCGCATTGCATCAGCCGCTCGTCCACGCGAAAATGCGCCAGCAGGTTGTGCCGGTTGGCGGCGCCCTTCTTCTCGTCGCCCATCGACAGCCAGGCGTCGGTCACCACGCAGTCCGCGCCTTTTACCGCCGCCTTGGGATCGTGCGTCAGGCTGACCTTGCCGCCGTTCTGCCGCGCCCAGTCCAGGAGCGCGGGGTGCGGCGCCAGCTCTTTGGGGCAGGCGAGCCTGAGCTCGAAGCCGAACTTGACCGCCGCGTGCACCCAGGACGCGGCCACGTTGTTGCCGTCGCCCGACCACGCCACCACCCGGCCTTTGATCGGCCCGCGTTTCTCCTCGAAGGTCATCACATCGGCCATCAGCTGGCAGGGGTGCGAATCGTCGGTCAGCGCGTTGATCACCGGCACGCTGGCGTAGTCCGCCATCTCCTGCAGCTTCAGGCGCTGGGTGGTGCGCATGACGATGGCGTCGACATAGCGCGACAGCACCCGCGCCGTGTCGGCCACCGTTTCGCCGCGCTTGAGCTGCGTGTCCTGGGCCGACAGCATCACCACCTCGCCGCCCAGCTGCTTCATGCCCACCTCGAACGACACGCGCGTGCGCGTGCTGGGCTTGTCGAACAGCATGGCCATCACCTTGCCGGCCAGCGGCTTGGGGTCGCCGGAATCGGTTTTCTGCGCCTTGAACGCGCGCCCGCGCTCGAGCAATTGGCGCAGCGTCGACGCGTCGAGCCGGTCCAGGTCCAGGAAGTGGCGCGGCGCCATCACGCGGCTCCGGCGGCGGCTCCAACGACGGCTCCGACCTTGGCGGCTTCGCGGGCCAGGCGCTCGGCCACATGCTCGATGATCGCGGCGCCCTGCTCCAGTTCCGCTTCGTTGGCGATCAGCGGCGGATACACGCGCACCACGTTGTCGGCGGCGCTGACGGTCAAGAGGCCCTCGGCGCGCAGCGCGTCGACCATCGCGCCGTTCGGCACGGCGCATATAAGGCCCTGCATCAGCCCCTGGCCGCGCAGGCCGGCGATCGCGGCGGGAAAGCGCCGGGCGACGCCTTCCAGCCGCTTCTGGAAGATTTGGCCGTGCATTTGCACGCGCTCCAGGAACCCCGGCTCCAGCATCACGTCCAGAACCGCGTTGGCCGCGGCCATGGCCAACGGATTGCCGCCGAAGGTGCTGCCGTGGGTGCCGGCGGTCATGCCCTTGGCCGCCTTCTCGCTGGCCAGGCACGCGCCGACCGGGAACCCGCTGCCCAGCCCCTTGGCCAGGCACATCACGTCGGGCTTGATCCCGGCCCATTCATGGGCGAACAGCCTGCCGGTGCGGCCCATGCCCGACTGCACCTCGTCGAACACCAGCAGCAGGCCGAACTCGTCGCAGGTCTGGCGCAACGCGCGCAGGTACTCGACCGTCGCCGGGCGCACGCCGCCCTCGCCCTGGATCGGCTCCACCAGGATCGCGGCGGTGTCGGGCCCGATCGCCGCGCGCAGCTCGTTCAGGTTGCCGAACGGCACCTGGTCGAAGCCGTCGACCACCGGGTCGTAGCCCTTCAGGTATTTCTCGTTGCCGCCGGCGGCCAGCGTCGCCAGCGACCGGCCGTGGAACGCGCCCGCGCAGGTGATGACGCGGTACTTGCCCGGGTTGCCGGCGTCGTCGTGGTGCTTGCGCACGATCTTCAGCGCGCATTCCAGCGCTTCGACGCCCGAATTCGTGAAAAACACGGTGTCGGCGAAGCTGTGCTCGATCAGGCGCTGGGCCAGCCTTTCGCCGGCGGGAATCCGGAACAGGTTCGAGCAATGCCACAGCCTCGCCGCCTGGTCTTGCAGCGCCTTGACCAGGTGCGGGTGGCAATGGCCGAGGGCCGTGACCGCGATGCCGCTGGTGAAATCGAGATAGCGTCGCCCGTCCGTGCCGAACAGCCAGCAACCCTCGCCCCGTTCGAAAGCGAGGTCCACCCGCGCATAAGTCGGCATCACGGCAGAAATCACGGCACGGCTCCGGATCAAGGAAACAGGCCCCGGTCGGGGCAAGCCGCGCAGTATCTGGACCGCTTCCCGGCGTGTCAACGCGCGGGACGGAGATCGAATCAGGCCTCCGGCGCGCCGCGGACGCCCATACGCGGGCGAAAAATCAAGGCGTGGTAAATAAAATAGACCGAAACTCTTTCATTTTATTTGGGCCTAGACTCACGGACTCTGTCCGATTCTTACGTGTTACTGAGGCAAATCGTTGTGACGACCCGATCTTTTCTTGGAGAGCTTATGTTTCATTGCAAATGTGGCCCAACTACCCCAGGGCTTGTGAGAGACTCGATAGAGACCGGAATATCTTGTGGATAACTCCTAACCCGGTATACTACATTTTGGGGTTAGGGCTGTGTTCAAGTGACCAGAATCGCGACCATGTGCCGATTCCGGCGCCGGCGTCTTGCGCCGGAGTGTCGGCGGAACGAACCCGGGGCTGCCCTCGGGCCCGTTGTCGTGGCCGCGGTCGTCGTCGTAACCCTGGCGGGGTGCGGCGGCGACCCGACGCCCGCGCGAACCTCGTCCGCGCAGCAGCCCAGGCCCGGCGTCGCCGCCCAATCCGCGCCGCGCGCGCAGCCCGCCGATCTGACCACGCCGATCCCCGGCGACGGCTCGCCCCTCACCCGAACCACGCCCAAGCAAAGCGCCGCCAGCCTGGCGCGGGTCGCCAAGCGCGCGATGGACGAAGGCGACCTGCAGGGCGCGGTGCAACTCTACCGCCGCTCGCTGGCGCTCGATCCGGACCAGGTGCAGGTGGCGTTGGCGCTGGGCCAGGCGCTGAACGCGATGGACGACCATCGCGGCGCGCTCGAGGCCTACCGCCAGGTATTGCGGCTCGACGCCAACAATCCCGAGGCGGTGCGCGGCCAGGCCGTGGCGCTGGTCGGGCTCGATCGTCCGCGCGAGGCGAGCGAGCAGTTCCGCTGGGCTTTGGCGCGCGCGCCGCGCGACTACCGGTTGCACAACGGACTTGGCGTTGCGCTCGACCTGATGGGCGACCACCGCGCGGCGCAGTCGGCTTACCAGGCCGCCTTGATGTTGGCGCCGAACGATCCCGGCACGATCAACAACCTGGGCCTGTCGCTGGCGCTGACCGGCGATTACGCCCGGGCGACGCAGCTTTTGGGGGCGCTGGCGGAATCGCCGCGCGCCACGGCGCGCGCGCGGCTCAACCTGGCGTTGGTCTATGGGCTGATGGGCCAGCCCGACCGCGCCGCCGAAATCGCGCGGATGGATCTGGACGAGGACTCGGTCCGACGCAACCTGGCCTACTACGCCCATCTGCGCGCGCGCGGCACGCAACCCCCCGCCGCGTTCGCGCCCGAGGCCGCGCCAGGGGCCGCGCCAGGGGCCGCGCCGGGGGCCGCGCCGGGGGCCGCGCCGAGGAGCGCGCCGGGGGCCGCGCCGAGGATCGCGCCGGGGGCCGCGCCGGGTACCGCTCCGGATACCGCTCAGGGGCCAGCACCCGCGCTGCCGGTGCTGCCGCAGCCCCTGGCCAAGGCTCCGGCGACGCCGCCAGCCGCGCCCCAACCCCAAGCTCGACCCGTGTCGCAACCGGCGCCCGAGGCAAAAACGCCGCAAGCCGGATCCGGCGAGGCGAAGCCCGCCGAGACCGGAGTCGTCGCGCCTGAACCCGTCGAATCCAAGCCGTTCGAGCCAAAGATGGCCGCGCCCGGGCCGGCCGAACCCAAACCGGCGGCGCTAAAACCGGCCGAGCCCAAGCCCGCCACTGCCGCCGCCGATCCGGTCGTCGTGGACACGGCAGACGCCATCCCCGTGGCGCCGTCGGCAATCGGCGCCGCGCCCGACGCTGCCGCCGCTGCGCGGCAGCCCACGGCCGAACCGATGCCGGATCCCGAACCCGTCGTCGCCGCTCCGGCCGCCAGGACCCCGCCGTCGTTCGTGCCGGGCGGCGCGGCGCCGGTCTTCGCGCCAGCCATCCAACCCGCCGTCCAGCCTGTCCCTGCCGGACGGCTGCCTTCGGTGACGCTGCCGTTGACGCCGCCGGTCAAGCCCGGCGGGCAGCCGGCCCAGGCGCCCGCGCCGTATGCGCCTGCCAGCAAGCCGACGGCCGGCCAACCGGCGACCGGCCCCGAGACCGCGGCTTTGCCGGCCGGCGAGCTCGCGGCCGAGCCGCTGCCGAGCCTGCCACAGGCGCGACGCTAGGCAATCCAGTCGAAATAGCAGTTAGGAGTAAGCAAGCACGGCCGGTTAGAGGCCGCCGATGCTGTCGATCGTGCGGATCACCGCCGGGCCCAGCAGCACGACGAAAAGCGCCGGCATGATGAACAGCACCATCGGCACGGTCAGCGTGGCCGGCAGCTTCGCCGCCTTGGCCTCGGCGCGCAGCATGCGCTCGTTGCGGAACTCGCTCGCCAGCACGCGCAGGCTGTTGGACAGCGGCGTGCCGTATTTCTCGGTCTGGACCAGGGTCGAGACCAGGCCGCGCACCGAGGCCAGCCCGCAGCGCCGCGCCAGGTTTTCCAGCGCCTTGGCCCGCTCCGGCAGGAAGCCCAACTCGACCGTCGTCAGCGACAGCTCGTCGCCGAGCGCGGGGAACGTTTCGCCCAGCTCGCGCGACACCCGCGCCAGCGTGGCGTCCAGGCTCAATCCCGCCTCGGTGCAGATCACCATCAGGTCCAGCGCGTCGGGCACCGCCTTGGTCAGCTTGGCGCGGCGCTTGTCCGCCGCGTTCTTGATGAACAGGTCGGGGGCATAGGCGAACAGCAGCACCACCGCCAGCGAGGCGGTCACGCGCGCCACCGGCTCGAGGTCGTAGATGTTGAGGAAGCTGATCATCACCAGCGCGAAGATGCCCGCGCCGATCGGCAGGACCAGCTTCAGGAACAGATAGGCGATCAGCGCATCGCGCGACCGCCAGCCTGCCTGCTCGAGCTTCGCCGACGCCGCGCCGGTCATGCCGCCGCGCATCAGGTTCAGCTTGCCGATCACCCGGCGCATCAGGTGCACGTGCTCGGCGCGCAGCTCGGCGCCGCGGCGCTTCGGGTTCAGCATCTCGTCGCGCAGGCCCTTGCGGCGATGCTCCAGCGCCTTCAGCCGCGCCGCCATCGGGTTGCGCGCCAGCAACGTGCGCCAAACCGTGAGCACGATCAGGAACGCGCTCAACGCGACGAACAGGGCGATGACGTCCTCGCGCAGCATGACGGGAGAAAGATAACTGAACATGGTCAGATCTCGAACCGGACCATCTTGGCCATCACCAGCACGCCGCCCAGCATCAGCACGCCGGCGCCGACGATCACCAGCTGCCCGCGCGGGTCGGTGAACAGCAGGCCGATATAGGCGGGGGCCAGCAGCAACAGGATGCCCAGCATGACGAAGGGCAGGGAGCCGATGATGAGAGCGCTGGCGCGCGCCTCGGACGACATCGCGCGCACCTTCAGCTTCATCTGGCGGCGCTTGCGCAGCACGTCGGACAGGTTCTCCAGCGTCTCGGCCAGATTGCCGCCGGTCTCGCGCTGCACCGCCAGGCTGACGACGAAGAAGTTGAAGTCCGCGATTTCAAGCCGCTTGGCCGCGTCCCACATCGCCTCTTCCAGCGTCTGGCCGAAGCGCAGGCCGTCGGAAATTTGCCGGAACTCGTAGCCCACCGGGTCGGCGATCTCGCGGCCGACCGCGGCGATCTCTTCGCTCACCGGCAGGCCGGACTTGATGCCGCGCACGATCAGCTCGACCGCCTCGGGAAACGCTGCCAGGAACGCGCGGGTGCGCCGGCCTATCAGGTAGCCGACGAAAGCGTGCGGCAGGCCGATGCCGGCGCCGATGCCGCCGACCAGGCCGACCAGCAACGGCATGCGCATGAATTCGATCTCGATGAAAGTCGAAGCCGCCGCGACGGCCACGGAGGCCAGGGCATAACTGCCGAGCGAAACGCGGTATCCGGTGCGCGACAGGCGCCGCGTCAGCATCTCGCGCCTGGGCATCAACCCGGCCAGCAATTCAGCGCCGGGAATCCGGCTCCTGGATTGCGCCAGCT
>JBQTIS010000504.1:0-4908 GCA_052387895.1 Rhodospirillales bacterium
GCAGTTCGAGATCACGCTGCTGTCCTGGCGCAACCATCACTACACCGACGTATTCGCGGAAAACGGCAGCGCGCACATCAGCTCGCTATGCAAATGGGGGCCGAGCAGCTTTAGCGTGAGGACACGCAAGCTCCCGAGCGGCCGCCCGGACGAGGATTCGGTCACGCTGGTGCAGGCCGATCCGACCTGGGCGCTGGAATACGAGCATTTCAAGGAGCTGTGCCGCACCGGCGGCACCAATATCGATACCGACCTGTGGATCAATCGGGTGCTGAACAAGCTGGCGGCCGAGGCCGGGGCGGGCGAGCCGTGACCCGGCCGCGCATCGGGTACGCCGGCATGACGCATCTCGGCCTGAACTACGCCGCCGCGGCGGCCGATCGCGGATTCGACACGATTTGTTTCGATTCCGACGCCGCGACGATCAAATCGCTCGCCGCCGGCAAGCTGCCGGTGGCCGAGCCCGATCTCGACGTGATGGTCGCCCGCAACGCCGGACGGTTGAAGTTCACGTCGTCTGGCGCCGATCTCGCGGCTTGCGACGTGGTCTATGTCGCGCCCGACGTTCCCACCGACGACAAGGGCGCCAGCGACCTCGCGCCGATCCGTTCATTGATCGACCGGGTCGGCTCCGCGCTGCAGCGCGACGCGCTGCTGGTGGTGCTGAGCCAGGTGCCGCCGGGGTTCTGCCGCGTGCTTGGCCGCGATCCCGCCGCGACCTTCTACCAGGTCGAGACGCTGATCTTCGGTCGTGCCGTGGAGCGGGCCACCAGGCCCGAGCGCTTCATCGTTGGCTGCGCCGAGCCCGCGCGTGCGCTGCCGGACGCCTATCGCGCATTTTTGGAATCGTTCGGCTGTCCGATCCTGCCGATGCGCTATGAAAGCGCCGAGCTCGCCAAGATCGCGATCAACATGTTCCTGGTGTCGTCGGTTTCCACCGCCAACACGCTGGCCGGAATTTGCGAGAAGATCGGGGCGGCATGGCCCGAGATTCTGCCGGCTCTGCGCCTGGACCGACGCATCGGCGAGCATGCCTATCTCAATCCCGGCCTCGGCATCGCCGGCGGCAACCTCGAACGCGATCTTGCCACGGTCGTCGCCTTGGGCGACGCGCACGGCACGGATGTGGGCGTGGTGCGAGCCTGGCAGGCGAACAGCCGCTACCGGCGCGACTGGGCGCTGCGCATGCTCAATGAACGCGTGCTGGGAACCGGAGGCGCGGCCAGCCTCGCGATCCTCGGCCTCGCGTACAAGGAAAACACGCATTCGACCAAGAACTCGCCGGCGCTGGCGCTGCTGGCTGCGCTCGGCCCCTATGCCGTCCGGGTATTCGATCCCATCGTGCAGCCGCGTGCGGAATGGCATCCGCGCCTGGTGCGGGCCGACACGGCGCTCGACGCTTGCAATGCGGCCGACGCCCTGGCGATCATGACGCCGTGGCCGCAGTTTCGTGCCCTGAAGCCGGCGGAAGTGGCGGCGCGATTGCGGGGCAAGATCGTGGTCGATCCGTTCGCCTGTCTCGACCGTGCTGCTTGCCGCACCGCGGGGCTTACGCACTTCACGCTCGGCGCGGCGCCATGACGATTTCGGGAAATTGCGCGGCATGTTGACGCACGGACATGCCGCGCCGCGGGCGCCGGACCGCGTGGCCGTGGTGGGTGCGGGGGGCTTTCTCGGCCACGCCTTGCTTGCCCATCTCGCGGCATTGAAGATCGCCGCCAAGGCCATCGGCAGGGCCGATGTCGACCTGACGGCGAATGGCGCCGCCGATCGCTTGGCGGTGCTGCTCGAGCACGACGATACGGTCGTGTTCCTGTCCGCGCTCACGCCCGACAAGGGCAAAGGCGACGAACCGTTTCTCGCTAATCTGCGCATAGGGGCGTCGGTTTGCGCTGCCATAGAGCGCACACGGCCCGCGCATGTCATCTATGTCAGCTCCGACGCGGTGTATCCGTTCCGCCAGGGGCTGGTGAACGAGGACAGCTGCGCCGAGCCCGCGGACCTGTATGGAGCCATGCATCTGGCCCGCGAGTTGATGGTGAAGCAGGCGGCGAAGTCGCCGGTGGCCGTGCTACGCCCGACGCTAATTTACGGCGTCGGCGATACGCACAATTCCTATGGACCCAACCGGTTCCGGCGCATGGCGCGCGAGCACGGCAGGATCGTACTGTTCGGCGGTGGCGAGGAGACTCGCGACCACATCGCGATCGATGACGTGGCCCGGCTGATCGGATTGGTCGTCGGACATCGCAGCGCCGGTACGCTCAATGTAGCCACGGGCCGGTCGGTTTCGTTCGCGGGCATCGCCGCGATGGTCGCGGGGTGCTTTGCCGGGAAGGTCGATATCGCGACGACCCCGCGCCAGAACCCGGTTTCGCACCGCGCGTTCGACATCGCGGCCCTGCTGCGCGCTTTCCCGGGTTTCGCTTTTACGCCGCTGGAACAAGGGCTGGCCGCGGTTCACCGGCAGGAGGCCGGACAGGCGCGCTAGCCGCCGCCGATCGGAATCTTACCGGGCGTATTCGTCCTGTTGCGCCCGCGCCAGCCCCAGGGTCAACGGCGCGTAGCGGAATCCCGGGAACGCCGCGCGCGTCGCCCGGGCGTCGAACGGACGATACCCGTTATGCGGCATCGCTCCGACGCGCGGGCTGGCGCCGATAGTCACGGTTCTGCCGGACAGTTTAGCCGCGTATTCGGCGATGTCGCGAAAGCTCATCACCTCGCCGGTCGCGATGTTCAGAACGCCGGCGGAGCGGTGGTGCAGCACTAGGCGTGTCAGTTCGGCCACGTCGTCGACATGCACGTGGTCGCGGCGTTCCTCGCCCAGGCCGAACAGGATGATCGGCTCGCCCTTGTTGGCCAGCCGCCTGAAGCGGTTGGGTCCATAGCCGTTATGCGGATCGCCGGCGCCGTATACCAACGTGGGGCGCAGGATGGCGAACGGCGTGTCGCCCAAGACCGAGGTCAGCATCAGCTCGCGCGCGAGATGCATTGCACCATGCAAACTGGTCGGCGCCGTCGGTGAGGATTCCGTCAGCGGAACCGGCCCGTCGGCATAAACCGCATCGGAGCTGATATAGACGACATGCGCCACGTTCTGGCGCGACAGCGCGTCGCACACCGCCGCCGTCATGCGGATGTTGTCGACCATCATCGCCGCGTTCTTGCACGGCGCCTTGGCGGAGGCGACCACGAATGCGTCTTCGGGTTGAAGCATGCCCGCCAGGCTCGCGGCGGCGGCGGCCGAAGTCAGATCGACCTCCTTGCGGCCGAGGGCAAGGAGCGGCGTATTCTCCTTCTGCAGTCGCCGAACGATGGCGCCGCCGATGAAACCGCTTGCGCCCAGCACGACGACGCGCGGCGGGGCGGTGGGATGCAGGCGGCCGTGGCGAAGCATGGGACTTCCGGGTCGCTGGGTCTGAAGCGGGGCCGGATGCTATGGGGCGGCCGGCGAGGGGTCAAGCCGCGGCGAAATAGGCTCGATTCATTTGTTGTTGGCAGCCTATGCGTATATACCTAGCCCGCTGCGGCGTCCGGGTCGTGCGAATACCGGCGGGCGCGGCGATCCCGCGTGCCAATAGCAAGCAGGTTGCGCTGACTGCCATGATTTCCGATTACTCGGGCGCTTTCGCCGATATTTCGACCGGCGTCCGCCAATGGGATATGTGGGGCCGGATCGGCTGGCGCGAGATCAAGCGGCGCTATCGGCGAACCGTCATCGGGCCCTTCTGGACCACGCTCAGCCTGGCGCTGTTCGTCGTGGTGCTGGGCCTGGTGTGGTCGCGCCTGTGGAACCAGGACCCGAAGACCTATCTGCCGTTCCTGACCGCGGGAATGATCGTGTGGGTGCTGATTTCGACGATCGCTACCGAGGGCAGCGCCGCCTATTTCTCGGCCGAGAGCCTCATCAAGCAGCTTAGGGTTTCCTATACGCTGCTGGCGTTCTCAGTGGTGTGGCGCAACGTCGTCGTCTTTCTGCACAACCTGGCGATCTACGCCGGCGTCTGCCTCTATGCCAGCGTTTCCATTGGTTGGCCGACCCTGCTGCTGATTCCTGGGCTGATTCTGCTGTGGATCAACAGCGTCTGGATCGTGATGGTTCTGGGCATGGCCTGCGCGCGGTTCCGCGACATCCAGCAGCTGGTAACCAGCGTTTTCCAGGTCTTGATGTTCCTGACGCCGATCTACTGGTCGCCGGACCAGTTGCAGGGCCGGATCACGATCATCGTGGACGCCAACGTGCTCTACCACTACGTGGAAATCGTGCGCACTCCAATGCTGGGTCGCGCGCCGGCCACGCTGAGTTGGATCGTCGTGCTGACCTGCACCGTGTTGGGCTGGGCGTTGGCGCTTCTGCTGTTCAGCCGCTTCCGCCGCCGCCTGCCGTATTGGATCTAGCGTCGTCAGGGAAAAACGACTAGTGGCCGCCATCACGCTTGAAAACGTCGTCACCGAGTTTCCGATCTACGGCTCGCAGGTCGGATTCCGCAAGGTGCTGCTGCAACACACCATCGGCGGCCTGCTGTCGCGCAGCGGCAAGGACAACAAGCGCGTGACCGTGCGCGCGCTCGATGCGATCACCCTGAACATCCGGCACGGCGACCAGCTCGGCCTGATCGGTCACAACGGCGCGGGCAAGTCCACGCTGCTGCGCGTGCTGGCGGGCATCTACGAGCCGAGCCAGGGGCGGATCGAGGTGGAAGGAAGCGTGTCGCCGCTGTTCACCACCTCGCCGGGGCTGGACCCCGAGGATACCGGCTACGAGAACATCGTCACCTGCGGCATGTACCTGGGGATGTCGCGCCAGGAGATCGCGCGCAAGCTGCCGAGCATTGAGGAGTTCGCGGAACTGGGCGACTACCTGACGCTGCCGGTGCGCACCTATTCCACCGGGATGCTGACGCGGCT
>JBQTIS010000505.1:0-1714 GCA_052387895.1 Rhodospirillales bacterium
GGGCGCGCGCCACGTCACGGCCTACGGCATGGAAGGCTACGAGACCGGCCGCGCGCGCAGCGCGATCGAGGGCATGTTCGCGCTGGTGCAGCGCGCGGCGCGCACGCGCTCGCTGGCCCACCCGATCATGGAAACGCTGGGCGGCGTGGCGATCGTGGTGGTGATCCTCTACGGCGGGCACCAGGTGATCCAGGGCCAGCGCACCGCCGGCGCGTTCTTCTCGTTCATCACCGCGCTTCTGCTCGCCTACGAGCCGATGAAGAAACTGGCGCAGCTCAACTCCGCGCTCCAGGAAGGGCTCGCCGCCGCGGTGCGCGTGTTCGCGGTGCTGGACAGCGCCCCCAGGATCGTCGACAAGCCCGGCGCCATCGCCATCGACGCGCACGGCGCCTCGATCCGGTTCGAGGATGTGCGCTTCGGCTACGGGCCCGACCGCCCGGCCTTGAACGGCGTGTCGTTCGAGGTGCCCGCCGGCAAGACCGTGGCGCTGGTCGGCCCCTCGGGCGCCGGCAAGTCGACCGTCGTCAACCTGATCCCGCGCTTCTACGACGTCGCCGGCGGGCGCATCAGCATCGGCCGGCACGACGTGCGCGACGTGCAGCTGCAATCGCTGCGCGCCAACATCGCGCTGGTGAGCCAGGAAGTGAGCCTGTTCGACGACAGCGTTTCGGCCAACATCGCCTATGGCCGGCCCGACGCGCCGCAGGCCGACATCGAGCGCGCGGCCGCGATGGCCGGCGCGCACGAATTCATCTCCGAGCTGCCCGAAGGCTACGCCACGCAAGTGGGCGAGCACGGCGTCAAGCTGTCGGGCGGCCAGCGCCAGCGCGTGATGATCGCCCGCGCCTTGCTGAAGAACGCGCCGGTCCTGCTGCTGGACGAGGCCACCTCGTCGCTCGACGGCGAGGCCGAGCGCCAGCTGCGCGCGGCGCTCGCCACGCTGATGCGCGGGCGCACCACGCTGGTCGTGGCGCACCGGCTCAGCACCGTCACCAACGCCGACGTGATCTACTACCTGGCCGGCGGCCAGATCGCGGAAAGCGGCACCCATGCCGAGCTGCTGGCGCGCGGCGGGCATTACGCGCGGCTGTACGCGCTGCAGGCGGTGGACGACCCGACGCCCGCGCTCAGGTTCGTGGCCTCGGCCTGAGGCGCTCGCGATGCGCCCGCCGACGCATTATCTGAAGCAGGCGCTCAAAAGCGGCGCGGTGCAGGGCCCGTTCTGCTGGCTGGTGTCGCTGGCGCTCCGGCTGGTCCACCTGACCGGGCGCTGGACGGTCGAGGGAGACGAGGCCGCGCGCGCGATGTGGCGCGACAAGAAGCCCTTCATCGCCTGCTTCTGGCACAACCGTCTGCTGATGCTGTCATTCGCCTGGAATCCGCCGCACGGCGCGCGCGCCGGGGGCGCGCCGCTCAGCATGCTGATCTCGGCGCACCAGGACGGCCGGCTGATCGCCCGCGCGATCAGGCATTTCGGCATCGTCGCGGTCGCCGGATCCGACAACCGCAACACCACCTCGGCGATGCGCGCGCTGGTGCGCGCGCTGCGCCGGGGCCATTGCGTCGGCATCACCCCCGATTCGCCGCCGGGCCCGCGCATGCGCGCCAAGAACGGCGTGGCGGTCCTCGCGCGCCTGGCCGGCGTGCCGGTGATCCCCGCCAGCTATTCCTGCACGCGCCGCCGCGTGCTCAACACCTGGGACCGGCTGGTGCT
>JBQTIS010000506.1:0-8710 GCA_052387895.1 Rhodospirillales bacterium
GAGCCGATCTAGGTTTCAGCCCTGTGCCTGGCGCAGCACCTGGCCCAACGGTCCGTGGAGCTGGTCGTTCGCGGCCAGAATGCTGCCGCTTTTCAACATGTTGGCGCCGCCGTCGGGCTCGCTGACGAAGCCGCCCGCCTCGCGCACCAAGACGATGCCGGCCGCCATGTCCCAGGGACCCAGGCCGTGTTCCCAAAACCCGTCGAACCGCCCGGCGGCGACGAAGGCGAGGTCGAGCGAGGCCGTGCCCCAGCGCCTGATTCCCGCGACCTGGCCCATGACCGCGCCGAGCTCGGCCAGGTAGCGCTTGTGCCGCGCCTCGTCGCCGTGGCCGAGGAACGGAATGCCGGTGGCCACCAGCGCTTCGCGCAACTGGCGGCGCGCCGAGACGCGCAGGCGGCGCTGGTTCAAATACGCGCCGATGCCCTTCTCGGCCCAAAAGGTCTCGTCGCGCAGCGGCTCGTACACCACGCCCGCGACCAGCTCGCCGTCGCGCTCGGCCGCGATCGACACGGCGAAATGCGGCACCGCATGCAGGAAGTTGGACGTGCCGTCCAGCGGATCGACGATCCAACGGTGCCGTCCGTCGCCGGCCTTGGCCGCGCCGCTTTCCTCCATCAGCAGGCCGAATTCGGGCCGCGCCTTCTCCAGCTCCTCGCGCAACACGCGCTCGGCCTTGAGGTCCGCTTGCGAGACGAAATCGGCCGGCCCCTTGCGCGAGACCTGCAGGTGCTCGACCTCGCCGAAGTCGCGCAGCAGGCCGCGCGCGGCGCGCCTTGCGGCGCGCTCCATCACGACGATCAGCGGCGACTGGCGGATCATGGCGAACGTCCCGGCATGGGGCGCGGCTTGTAGCAGCTTGGCGGAAACAAGTCACTGCCGCGTTTGATGCCGAGGCCGCAGGGGCTACTATCGGCCGATGCCGCTCAGATCGACGTTCAAGAAAGCGCTCGCACTCGTCGCGGCGGCGGTGGACCTGATGACGAAACGCGGCCTGGAGCCGCCGGTACTGGTGGGCGGGGCGGCGGTCGAGCTGTACACCTCCGGCGCCGTATTCACGGGCGATTTCGACTTCGTCACCCCGCACCAACGGGAGCTGGAGGCGGCCTTTCAGGAATACGGATTCGAGCGTATCCACGAGCCCGGCTATCTCACGCGCGGCTTGATCCACAGGAAGCTCGGATTTGGCGTGCAGGTGGTCAGTGGCGCGCTGATGGACGGCCACGCGGACCGGTCCAAAGTCCGGGTCTTCATCGTCGAAGGCCGGAAGCTTTCGGTGATTGCGATCGAGGACTTGATCGCCGATAGGCTCGGACAGGCCTACTCCGATCCGAACCCCAGAAAAGACATGCTGGACCAATCGGTTAAGCTCTACAAACTTGCCGACGCGATCGACAAGGACTATCTTGAAAAGCGCATCCGGCAGGAGACGAGCGGCGCGGCTGGAATCGCCACGCTGGAGCGCCTTGCGGAGGAGCAGCGATGAAGGAAACGAAGTTGGACGATTTCGAGCGTCAGCTTGAAGCGCGCATCGCCAAGGCCGGCTTTGCGGGCAACGGCTTCGTGCGTCCAAACGAGGGGACCGCGCGAACGGAAGAGAAGCGAATCCTGCTGGCAAAATTGGATGAGTTGAACCGGGCAGGCGCCCGGCCGCTGTTCTTCGCGGCGAAATACTGACCATCCAGCCCTGAATTGCGCGGCCGTTCCGGTTGCACATTGCCGCCGGCATTCAGATAATGCGCGCTTTCCGCGCGGGGTGATCATGGCGCGAAAGCGCACGAAAAAAGGCCCGGCCATAGGGCTGATCATGGGCAGCCGGTCGGACTGGAACACCATGCGCCATGCCGCGGCCACGCTGAAGGAGCTGGGCGTGAAGTTCGAGGCGCGCGTCGTCTCGGCCCACCGCACGCCGCGCCGGATGTTCGAGTACGCGGCCCGGGCGCGCGGGCGCGGCCTGAAGGCGATCATCGCCGGCGCGGGGGGCGCGGCGCACCTGCCCGGCATGACTGCGGCGCTGACGGCGCTGCCGGTGTTCGGCGTGCCGGTGGAATCGCGGGCGCTGAAGGGCCTCAACAGCCTGCTGTCGATCGCGCAGATGCCGGCGGGGATTCCCGTGGGCACGCTGGCGATCGGCAAGGCCGGCGCGATCAACGCGGCGCTGCTGGCGGCCGCGGTCGTGGCCCTTGGCGATGTCCGGGCGCGCCGGGCGCTCGACCGCTGGCGCGACCGGCGCACCGCCGCGGTGGGCTTGAGGCCCGCCGCGCCCGGCAAGCGCAAGCGCCGGAAGTGACGCAAGAAGCGGCGCCGAGGGGCGCGCTGCCGCCCGGCGGCACGATCGGCATTTTCGGCGGCGGGCAGTTGGGCCGCATGACGGCCATGGCCGCGGCGCGGCTCGGCTATCGCTGCCACGTCGTCACGCCGGAGCGGGATTCGCCCTGCGCCCAGGTCGCCGCCGCGGCGACCGTGGCGGAATTCGACGACCGCGCGGCGCTGGACCGCTTCGCCGCCGCCGTCGGGGTGGTCACGGCCGAGTTCGAGAACGTGACGGCCGCGTCGCTCGCCCGTCTCGCCCGGCGCGTGCCGGTCAGGCCCGGCCCCGCGGTGCTGGCGATCGCCCAGGACCGCCTCAAGGAAAAGGCGTTCTGCAACGCGGCGGGCGCGCCGACCACGAGGTTCCTGCCCGTGCGCGGACCCGGGGACGTGGCGCGGGCGCTGAAGGAATTGGGCGCGCCCGTGGTCTTAAAGACCGCGCGCCTGGGTTACGACGGCAAGGGCCAGGTGAAGGTCGAGAAAACCTCCGACCCCGCAGCCGCGTTCAAGGCGATGGGCGCGGGGGCCGAATCCACCGGGGGCATCGCCGAGGCCTGGGTCGATTACCGGATGGAAATATCGGTGATCGTGGCGCGCGGGCTGGACGGCACGACGGCGGCCTATCCCGCGGTCGAGAACCGGCACAAGCACCACATCCTGGACGAGACCTTCGCCCCCGCCGCGATCGAACCGAAGCTGGCGGGCGAGGCCGAGCGCATCGCCCTGGGCCTGGCGGCGAAGCTGGATTTGGTCGGGCTTCTGGCGGTGGAGATGTTCGTGACCGGAGACGGCCGGGTGCTGGTGAACGAGCTGGCGCCGCGCCCGCACAACTCGGGCCACTGGACCATCGACGCCTGCATCACCAGCCAGTTCGAGCAATGCGTGCGTGCGGTGTGCGGCCTGCCCCTGGGCTCGGTCGAGCGGCACAGCGACGCCGCGATGAAAAACCTGATCGGCGACGACGCGCGGGCATGGGCGGAAATACTGAAGGACCCGGCGGCCAAGCTGCATCTCTACGGCAAGGCCGAGGCGCGCCCGGGCCGCAAGATGGGCCACGTCACGCGCCTCAAGCCCCGCAGCGGGCCGTGAGCGGCGCGCCGCCGGACTCGGCCAGGATTCTCGACGGCGACAGCGTCGCGCTGAAGCGCTGCCGCCACGGCCTGATGCTGTACCTGAAGCGCGACATGTATGTCGGCCGGTCGCTGGACCTGTACGGCGAATTCAGCGAGATCGAGTCGGCGCTGCTGGCGCGGCTGGTGCCCGGGGACGGCGTGGCGGTGGACGCGGGCGCGAACATCGGCGCGCACACCCTGGCCCTGGCCCGCGCCGCCGGCCCGCGCGGGATGGTGGTCGCCGCCGAGCCGCAGCGCGCGCTGTTCCAGATGCTGTGCGCCAATCTGGCGCTGAACGAGATCCGCAACGTGCGCGCGATCAACGCCGGCCTGGGCGCCGGGCGCGGCAGCACGCGCGTGCCGGCGATCGACTACGCGGCCGGCGGCAATTTCGGCGGCGTTTCGCTCGGCGCCGAGGCGGGCGAGGCGGTGCCGGTCGAGGCGATCGACGCCTGGGAGCTGCGCCGGCTGGACCTGATCAAAGCCGACGTGGAGGGGATGGAGGCGGACGTCCTGCGCGGCGGCGCCAAGACCATCGCGCGCCTCAAGCCCGTCCTCTATGTCGAGGCGGACCGGAAGGATCGGGCCGCGGAACTGGTGGAGCTGCTGCTGTCGTTCGATTACCGGCCGTTCCTGCACCTGCCGCCGCTGTTCAACCGCGACAACTGGTTCGCCAATCCCGAAGACGCGTTCCCCGACATCGCCTCGGCCAATCTTTTGTGCGTCCCGCGCGGGCGCGACTGCCCGGTCCCGGGCTTGCGCGAGATCGCAAAGGCAAGCGACGTCGATTGGCTGTGACGGTCAGGACGGCCGGCGGAAGGCTGCGAACGGCGACGGCAGCGATTCGAGGAACTTTCGCACGCGGCCCACGACCTGCGGCACCTGCATCACCTCGGCGATGCGCCGGTCGAGGAACTGGCGCGTCTCGGCCTGGCCGTCCGAGCCGTCGTTCATCCAGTAGAGCGTGGTGGCCGACACCACCCCCGCCAAGAGGCCGCGCTTGGTGTAGAAATTGTAGTCGGTCGATTGGTCGCCCGCGGCGTGCCACATCGCGTCGACCGTGCGGTAGAGGCAGCCGAGCGCGACCGGCGCGTTCAGCGGCAAAGCCAGCACCGCCAGCGACCGGCGCACCGCCTCGCGGTGCGGCAGGGCGAGGTCGAGCCGCGCCATGACCGCCGCGGCGATGCGCTCGCGGATTTTCATCGCCTTGAGCTCGCGCTTGGCGAGCGCATCCAGCATCCGGCGGTCGAGCCAGTCGCTGAAGTGCTTCACCGCCTCGATCTCGCCGTTGGGAAACGCGAGCTGGGCGCGGGCCGGATCGAGCCCGGCGTCGCGCGCGCCGGCGATCAGCGCGGTCAGGGTCCAGCCGTCGAACGCGACGTGCGGCAGCGCCTTCTCCACGATCGTGTCGCGGATGTCGGCGGCCGGGTGTTCCGCGCGTTTGCTCACGACGCGATCTCCTTTTCCGCTTCGCCCACGGGCGCTTCGGCGGGGTCCTGCGGCTGTTGCGTCCAGTGCCGCATCTCCTCGGCGAACACGAGCTGCGACAGGTCGGTCATGCGCTGGGGATAGAGGATGCCGTCGAGGTGGTCGCATTCGTGCTGCACCACGCGGGCGTGGAAACCCTCGACCGTGCGGTCGATCGCGCCGCCGTCGGGGGTTTGCGCGCGGTAGCGCACGCGGCGATAGCGCGGCACCCGGCCCATGAGGCCCGGCACGCTGAGGCAGCCCTCCCAGTCCAGCGTGCCGTCCTCGCCCAGGGGCTCGACCACCGGGTTGACCAGCACGGTGACGGGCACCGGCTCGGCGTTCTCGCGCCGGGCGCGCGCGTCGGCGACCTCGAAGATCACCACGCGCAGGGGGACATGCACCTGGGGCGCGGCCAGGCCGGCGCCCGGCGCGTCGCGCATGGTCTCGATCATGTCGGCGACCAGGCGCTTGATCTCGGGCGCGGCGGGATCGGGCACCTCATCCGCGCGCCGGCGCAGAATCGGGTGGCCCATGCGGGCTATCTTCAGGATCGCCATGCCTGGAATATGGCCCCTCAAACGTTATCGGCCAAGGGCTTAGGTAGCGCCGCCGGGCGGGCCTCGGGGGGCCCAAAAATCGCGGTAAATCCACGGTTTGCAAGTAGGGAAGGGCTGTGCTATCACCGCCCGCCATCGCGCCGGCCGGTCGGATCGAACGGGCGCCGGCGCCATCCCATCAGGCCGCCATCCCATCAGGCCAAGGAGACGTGTCGACCGTGCAAGTACTCGTCCGCGACAACAACGTCGATCAAGCCCTGCGCGCGCTGAAGAAGAAGATGCAGCGCGAGGGCATCTTCCGGGAAATGAAGCTGCGCCGCAATTTCGAGAAGCCGTCGGAGCGCCGGGCGCGCGAGAAGGCCGAGGCGGTGCGCCGCTACCGCAAGCTTCTTAGGAAGCGCATGGAGCGCGAGCGCTACTAGGCCCAGCGCCAGCGACGAGACGAACAGCAAAGCCGCGCCGGGACCCCGCCGCGGCTTTTGTGTTGGGGGAGGAACGCGATGACGGGAATGTTCGACCTGGCCGGCAAGGTGGCGGTCGTCACGGGCGGCAACGGCGGCATCGGGCTGGGCATGGCGATGGGGCTGGCGCAAGCCGGCGCCACGGTCGCCGTCGCCGGGCGCAACGCGAAAAAGAACGCCGCGGCGGTCGCGGCGCTTGCCAAGGCCGGCGGCAAGGCCGTGGCGCTGTAAGCCGACCTTTTGGACGAGAAGGCCTGCCGCGCGCTGGTCGACCGCGCGGCCAAGCAATTGGGGCGGCTGGACATCCTGGTCAACAACGCGGGCATGAACATCCGCAAGAAGCCGCAGGACTACAGCTTCGCCGAATGGCGCACGGTCCTGACGACCAACCTGGACAGCGCCTTCGTGTTGAGCCAGGCGGCCTATCCGCACATGGTTAGGGCGGGCCGCGGCAAGATCGTCAACACCGGCTCGATGATGTCGCTGTTCGGCGGGGCGCTGCTGGCGGCCTATGGCGCCAGCAAGGGCGGCATCATGCAGATGACGCGCTCGCTCGCCTGCGCTTGGGCCAAGGACAACATCCAGGTCAACTGCGTGCTGCCCGGCTATATCGACACGGACCTCACCAAGCAGGCGCGCATCGACATCCAGGGACTGAACGAGCGGGTGATGGCCCGCACGCCCGCCGGGCGCTGGGGCGTGCCGGCGGACCTGGCTGGCATCGCCGTGTTCCTGGCCGCGCCCGCCTCGGACTTCATCACCGGCGCCGCCATCCCGGTGGACGGCGGCTATTCGGTCATGGGGTGAGCGCGGCGGCGGTCAGTGCCCGCTGCCGAACGACTTGACGATGTCCTCGCACACCTTCTTGGCGTCGCCGAACAGCATCATCGTGTTGTCGCGGTAGAACAGCTCGTTCTCGACCCCGGCGTAGCCGGTGGCCATCGAGCGCTTGACGAACAGCACGGTCTTGGCCGCCTCCACGTCCAGCACCGGCATGCCGTAGATCGGGCTCTTGGGGTCGGTCTTGGCCGCGGGGTTGGTCACGTCGTTGGCGCCGATCACGAACGCCACGTCGGTCTGGCCGAAATCGCGGTTGATCTCGTCCAGCTCCAGCACATCGTCGTAGGGCACGCTGGCCTCGGCCAACAGCACGTTCATGTGCCCGGGCATGCGGCCGGCCACGGGATGGATGGCGTAGCGCACCGTGGCGCCTTCCTCTTTCAGCATGTCGGCCATCTCGCGCAGCGCGTGCTGGGCCTGGGCCACCGCCATGCCGTAGCCCGGCACGATGATGATCGAGGCCGCGTTCTTCATGATGAAGCCGGCGTCCTCGGCGCTGCCCGATTTGACCGCGCGCTCGCCGGCCGCCGCGCCCGCGGCCGGTCCCGCCTGCTCGCCGCCGAAGCCGCCCAGGATCACGTTGAAGATCGAGCGGTTCATGCCCTTGCACATGATGTAGCTGAGGATCGCGCCCGAGGAGCCCACCAGCGCCCCGGTCACGATCAGAAGGTCGTTGTGCAGCGTGAAGCCGATGCCGGCCGCCGCCCAGCCGGAATAGGAATTGAGCATCGAGATCACGACCGGCATGTCGGCGCCGCCGATCGGCAGGATCAAAAGGAAGCCCAGCGCCAGCGACACCACGACCAACAGCCAGAACACCAGGCCCGACTGGCTCCAGCACAACAGGCCGATCAGCAGCACCATCGCCACGCCGAGCGCGGCGTTGAGCGGATGCTGCATCGCGAACACCAGCGGCTTGCCGGTGATCAGCGCCTGCAGCTTGGCGAAGGCGACCACCGAGCCGGTGAAGGTGATGGCGCCGATGGCGGTGCCCAGGCCCATCTCGACCAGGCTCGCGGCCTTGATCTTGCCGGCCACGCCGATGCCGTAGGCTTCGGGCAGATAGAACGCGGCCGCGGCCACGAACACCGCGGCCAGGCCCACCAGGGAGTGGAACGCGGCGACCAGCTGCGGCAGGGCGGTCATCTGGATCCTGAGCGCGATCGCGGCGCCGGCCGCGCCGCCGATCAGGATGCCGACCAGGATCACCCAATAGCTGAGCACGCCCGGGGCGGCCAGCGTCGTCAGGATCGCGATCGCCATCCCGGCAATGCCGTACAGGTTGCCGTGGCGCGCGGTCACGGGGCTCGACAGGCCGCGCAGCGCCATGATGAAGCACACGGCCGAGACCAGGTAGAGAAGGGCGGCGACGTTCTCGCTCATGTCGGTGTCCCCCCGCCCCTACTTCGTTTTCTTCTTGAACATTGACAGCATGCGGTGGGTGACGATGAACCCGCCGAAGATGTTGACCGAGGCCAGCGCCACCGCCAGGAACCCCATCACCTTGGAGAAGGTGAAGCCGCCGGGGCCCGCGGCGATCAAGGCGCCGACGATGATCACCGACGATACGGCGTTGGTGACGCTCATCAGCGGGCTGTGCAGCGCCGGCGTGACGCGCCAGACCACGTAGTAGCCGACGAAGCAGGCCAGCACGAACACGGTGAGCCCCACGACCAGCGGGTCCATGCCGCCGGCCGACTGCGAGCGGGCGATCAGCGCGGCCTGGGCGGCCAGCGCCTCGGCCTGCGCGCCCAGGCCCTTGGCGGCGGCCGCGAGCCTGGCCGCTTCGTTCTGGAAGGTGGTCGGATCCATCACGGTCTCCCCGTTCAACTCCGCCTGTTGCAGAAAGTTGAGTTGCCCCCTCCCCCTATCCCCCTCCCGCCTCGCGCGACGCCCTTCGACGGGCTCAGGGCGTTCGCGCGGTGGGCGGGGGGACCCAAACTAGAGTCCCCTCCCCCCA
>JBQTIS010000507.1:0-1766 GCA_052387895.1 Rhodospirillales bacterium
GGGCGCTAAGCGACAGCGCCTCGGCTTGCCATTGCAGCGGCGGGTCGGGGCGCGCGATCTGCGGGCTGGGCAGCGTGAAGGTCAGCGCCAGCGGAAAGCCGCCGCGCCCGATCGGCCCGCGGGCGACGGCGTAGCCCTCGGCCCGGCGCTCGGCCTCCCAGCGGGCGATGCCCTGCTCGAGCCGGCCGGCCAGCGCGAACCAATAGGCCGTATAGCCGGCGGGCAGGCCGAGGAAAACCAGGGCCGCCGCGGCGATCGCGAGGGTGCGGGCTGAACGCATGGGCTGGCGTCGGATTATAGCAGGGCGGATGCGCGCCTGGCGCGAGCATCAGGGGGGCGCGCGCATCAGGGGGGCGCGAGCATCAGGGGGCGCGCGCGACAGAGGGCCGCTTGCCCCGCCGCGCGATCTTCGGCATTTTCACCCCCGCCCGCGAGGATGCCCGCGAGGATGCCCGCGAGGGTGAAGGTGACCAGGACCAAAGCCGCCAAGCGCCTGTATGCCCGCGAGCCCGGCCGGGATTTCTGGGTGTTCGGCTACGGCTCGCTGATGTGGAACCCCGGCTTCGACTACGCGGAGCGGCGCACCGGCATGCTGCGCGGCTATCACCGCAGCTTCTGCGTCTATTCCCACCAATACCGCGGCACGCCCGAGAAGCCGGGCCTGGTGCTGGGCCTGGACCGCGGCGGGTGCTGCCGCGGCGTGGTCTATCGCGTGCACGCCCAGAGCGCGGACCAGGCCTGGAGCTACCTGTGGGAGCGCGAGATGAACCGCGCCACCTATCACCCGCGCCACGTGCACGTGAAGACCGACCGGGGCACGGTGGCGGCGCTGGCCTTCGTGGTCAGGCGCGAGCATCCGCAATACGCCGGCAAGCTGCCGATCGACACCCTGGCGCAATGCGTGATCCAGGGCGCGGGCGGGCGCGGCACCTGCCGCGAGTACCTGGCGAACACGGTCAGGCACCTGGACGCGCTGGGCCTGACCGACGGGCCGCTGCACGACCTGCTGCGGCTGGTCGAAAAGCGATGCATCGGTAGCGAATGGGAAACCCCGGCGAAGAGCTGACCCCGCGAAGAGCCGACAAGGGAAGGAGCGCTTAAGACCGATGGCCGAATACACGCTCTATTGCTTCGCGCAGTCCGGCAACTGCTACAAGCCGGCGCTGATGCTGAATTTGTGCGGCGCGGACTGGGCGGCGCGCTTCGTCGATTTCTTCAACGGCGAGACGCGCACGGCGGAGTACCGCGCCGCGGTCAACGCCATGGGCGAGGCGCCGGTGCTGGAGCACAAGGGCAGGAAGCTGGCGCAGTCCGGCGTGATCCTGGACTACCTGGTCGGCCGGTTCGGCAAGTATGGGTGGAATTCGGAGGATGAAAGGCGCGAGATCCTGCGCTGGCTGTTCTGGGACAACCACAAGCTCACCAGCTATACCGGCACGCTGCGGTTTTTCACGAGCCTGATGAAGGGCGCCGACCCGGGGGCGGTCGAGTTCCTGCGCCAGCGCGCGCGCGCCGCCATGGGAATCTTGGACCTGCATCTCGCCAAGAACGACTTCGCGGTCGCCGGGCGGCCCACCATCGCCGACCTGTCGATGTGCGGCTACCTTTACTTCAACGACGAGTTCGGCGTGGACTGGGCGAAGGACTTCCCCAACATCGGCAAGTGGCTGGAGCGGATCAAGTCGCTTAAAGGCTGGGTGCATCCCTACAAGCTGATGCCCGGCCACCCGCTGCCGGGGGCGAAGAAGACCTAGCGTTCATCCGTC
>JBQTIS010000508.1:0-7944 GCA_052387895.1 Rhodospirillales bacterium
TTGTCCCCCCTCCCCCTACCCCCCTCCCTCCAGGGAGGGGGGACTCATAACGAAAGAGTCCCCCCTCCCCCGGCGCGACGGCAGGAGCGCCGAGTGGGAGGGGGAAAGGGGGAGGGGGATTCGATTCGAGGATCGTCACGGCGCGCCATCGGCCGCCCAAAGCGGATCGCGCTTCAGCACCGGCAGCTCGTCCATCGGCTTGTCGATGCGCGGCAGCGCCGCCAGCAGCCCCCGCGTATAGGGATGCCGGGCCCGGCCGAGCTCGGTCGCGCCGAGCGATTCCACCACGCGGCCGGCGTACATCACCAGCACCCGGTCGCAGAACGACGCCACCAGGTTGAGGTCGTGGCTGATGAAGATCAGGCCCATGCCGCGCTCGGTCACCAGATCGTCCAGGATCGCCAGCACCTGCATCTGCACGGTCACGTCGAGCGCCGAGGTCGGCTCGTCGGCGATCAGCAGGTCGGGACCGGTCGCCAGCATCATGGCGATCATGGCGCGCTGGCCCATGCCGCCGGAAAGCTCGTGCGGGTAGGAGGCATAGACGCGCTCGGGCTCGCGCATCCTGACCGCCCGCAGCATCTCCAGCGCCCGCTCCTTGGCCTTGGCGCGGTCTGTGTTCGCATGCGCACGATAAGCCTCGGCGATCTGCTTGCCCACGGTCATCACCGGATTGAGCGAGAACTTCGGGTCCTGCAGCACCATGGCGATGCGCTCGCCGCGGATGCCGCGCATGGCCTTTTCGCCGGCGGCCATGAGGTCGAGGCCGTCGAACTCCAGGCGCCTGGCCGTCACGCGGCCGGGCGGCGCCACCAGCTTGAGGATCGCGCGGCCGGTCTGCGACTTGCCCGAGCCGGATTCGCCGACGATGCCGAGCTTCTCGCGGCCCAACGCGAACGACACGCCGCGCACCGCGCGCACCAGCCCGACGCGGGTGGGAAACTCGACGCGCAGGTCCTCGACCGTCAGCAGGGGCTTGGGGGCGGTCATTGCTGCCCGCTCATTGCTGCTTCGGGTCCAGCACGTCGCGCAGGCCGTCGCCCAGGAGGTTGAAGCCCAGGCTGACCACGCAGATCGCCAGGCCCGGCAGGGTCGCCACCCACCACTGGTCGAGCAGGAACTTGCGGCCGCTGGCGATCATGGCGCCCCATTCCGGCGAGGGCGGCTGCGCGCCCAGGCCCAGGAACCCCAGGCCCGCGGCGATCAGGATGATGCCGGCCATGTCGAGCGTCACGCGCACGATCACCGAGGACAGGCACAGCGGCATGACGTGGCCGAACAGGATGCGCGGCGGCGAGGCGCCGGTCATGCGCGCGGCGGCGATGAAGTCCGAGTTGCGGATGGTCAGCGTCTCGGCCCGGGCGATGCGCGCATAGGGCGGCCAGGCCGTCAGCGCAATGGCGATCACCGCGTTCTCGATGCCCGGCCCCAGGGCCGCGACGAACGCCAGCGCCAGGATCAGCCGCGGGAACGCCAGGAAGATGTCGGTGACGCGCATCAGCACGGTGTCGAACCAGCCGCCGAAATACCCGGCCGCGGTGCCGACCAGAAGCCCCACCGGCCCCACCAGCACCACGACAAGGGACACGATCGCCAGCGTGATGCGCGCGCCATAGAGGATGCGCGCGAAGATGTCGCGCCCCAGCTCGTCGGTGCCGAACCAGTGCTCGGCGTCGGGCGGGCGCAGGCGCGGGCCCTGCTCCTGCTCGTACGGCGACTGCCCGTCGAGGTACGGCGCCAGGGCCGCGATCAAAAGCAGCGCCAGGATGATCCCGAGGCCCACCATCGCCAGCGGATTGCGGCAGAACGCGCGCCAGCCCTGCCAGGCCTGGCCCAGGCGCGCCTGGGCGCGCGAGCGCGGCTCGGCGGCGTTGAGCCAGTCGCGCCAGGTGGCGGACGATTGCGCGGCGGCGGTCATTTGGCCCCCGTCATTTCGCCCTCGTCATTTCGCCCTCGGGTCCACCAGCCGGTACAGCACGTCGCTCAACAGGTTGATGCCGATGAAGATGACGCCCACCACGATGGTGCTGCCCAAAACCGCGTTCATGTCGGCGTTCAAGAGCGAGTTGGTGATGTACTGCCCCAGGCCCGGCCACGCGAACACGGTTTCGGTCAGGACCGAGCCCTCCAAAAGGTTGGCGTAGGACAGCGCGATCACGGTGATCAGCGGCACCATCACGTTGCCGAGCGCGTGGCGCCACACCACGCGCGCCTCGCTCAAGCCCTTGACGCGCGCGGTGACCACGTATTCCTGGCTCAGCTGCTCGATCATGAAGCTGCGGGTCATGCGGCTGATATAGGCGAGCGAGAAATACCCCAGCACCGCGGCCGGCAGGATCACGTGGCCGAACGCGTCGCGGAACGCCTCCCATTCCCCCTGCAGCACGCTGTCCACCAGGATCACGCCGGTCAAGGGCGTGACGTAATCGTCGAACGCCACGCTGACGCGCCCCGGCCCCATCACCCAGCCGAGCTTGGCGTAGAACAGCAGCAGGCCCATCAGCCCCAGCCAGAACACGGGGATGGAATAGCCGAGCAGGCCGACCACGCGCACGGTCTGGTCGGGCCATTTGCCCTGGTTGACCGCGGCCACCACGCCCGCGGGAACGCCCAGCGCCACGCCCAGAAGCGTCGCCAGGGTCGCCAGCTCGAGCGTGGCCGGGAACACGCGGCGGATGTCGTCGAGCACCAGGTTCGAGGTCAGCACCGAGCGGCCGAAATCGCCGCTGGTCGCCTTGACGATATAGACACAGAACTGACGCCACAGCGGCTGGTCCAGGCCCATCTCGGCCTTGACGCGGTTGTAGACCTCCATCGGCGCGCTGTCGCCGACCACGGCCAGCACCGGGTCGATCGGCACCACGCGGCCGATCAGGAACGTCACCAGCAGCAGGCCGAAGAACGTCGCCGCGACCGACAGGGTCTCGCGGCCGGCGATCTTGGCGAACTTCAGGGAAGCGGCCCCCGTCATGCGCGCCCCGAGGCCCGCGCCGCGGCCGCCGCGGCTCCCCCCTCCCGCCGGGGGAGGGGGGAGCCGGTTTCGCTTGCGGCAGCGGTTGGAGCGCCGAACGCCAACCCGTCAGTTCTTCTTGATGTTGTAGTAGAAGTTGTTGTCGAAGCTCGGCCCCAGGATGAAGCCCTCGACGCCCTTGCGCCGCGCCGAGGTTTCGATCTCCTGGAACATGATCACGAACGGCGACACTTTCTGGTGCTCGCGCTGCACCTCCTGGTAGCCGGCCTCGCGCTTCTTGGCGTCCTGCTCCAGCACCAGCGCCAGGGTCTTCTTGGTCATCGCGGGGATGTCCCAGGCGTTGCGCCACGCCAGGGTCTTCGACTTGGCGTTGTCGCCGTTGTCCTCGTTCATGGCGTAGGTCTCGGCGTTGGTGTGCGGGTCCTGGTAGTCCGGGCCCCACCTGCCGATATAGATGTCGTGGGTGCGGGCGCGGTACTTGGTCAGCGTCTGCTTGCCGTCGCCCGGGATGATCTCGAGCTTGACGCCCGCCTTGGCCCACTGCGCCTGGATCGCCTGGGCGATGTCGATGATCGGCGAGGTGTTGCGCGTGTCCATGGTGACGCTAAAGCCGTTGGCCAGCCCCGCCTTGGCCAGCAGCGCCTTGGCCTTGGCGACGTCGTACTTGTAGGGCCGCTCGCTGAGCGCGCCCAGGAAGCCCTGGGGCAGGAACGCCTGGTGCGGCGAATAGGTGCCGCGCACGATGTTGGCCTCGATCGAGTCGTAGTCGGTCAGCAGCTTCAAGGCCTCGCGCACCTCGGGCTTGGCGAGGTTGGCGTTCTTCTGGTTGAGGCCGAGATAGAGGATCGAGCCCTTGCGGCCCTGCTCGACCACGATCTCGGGGTTCTTGCGAACCGCCGCGATCTGGTCCTTGGTGAGGTTGCGCGCGTAGTCGGCGTCGCCCTTTTCCAGCAGCAGGCGCTGCGAGGCGGGCTCGGCCACGTGGCGCACCACGACGCGCTTGTTGCTGGGCTTGCCGCGGAACCACTGCTCGTTGGCCTGCATCGTGTAGGCCTCGTTCGCCTTCCACGACACCAGCTTGTACGGGCCGCCGCCGGCCGAGTTGGTCTTCAGCCAGGCGTTGCCGAAGTCGCCGCCCGCCTCGTGCTTCATCACCTCCTTCGAGTCGACCACCGAGGCCACCGTGGCGGTCAGGCAGTAGTAGAAGAAGGTCGGCGCGAACGGCTTCTCGACCGCGATGCTGAGCGTCGTGGCGTCGGTCGCCTTGATGCGGTCCTTCACGTTGTCCTTGGTGAAGCCGAACTGCGTCAGGATGAAGCCCGGCGACTTGTTCAGCACCACCGCGCGCTGCAGCGAATAGGCCGCGTCGGCCGCGGTCACCGGATTGCCGGACTGGAAGCGGATGCCGGGCTTGAGCTTGAAGGTGTAGCTCTTGCCGTCGGCGGCAACGCTCCAGCTCTCGGCCAGGCTGCCGTACAGCTTGCTGACGTCGGTCAAATCGAAGCGGATCAGGCGGTCGTACATGTTGGTCACCGCCTCGCTGCCCGAGAAGTCTAACGACTCGCCTGGGTCCATCGAGATGATGTCGTCGATCTGCTTGGCCATCACCACGGTGTCCTTCGGCGTCTGCGCCCGGACCTGGGTCACAAGCGCCGGCGCCGTCAGCGCCAGCGCCGCCGCGCCCGCCGCCAGCAGCGCGGCGCGGCGGCCGAAATGAATGCTTATTTGCATATGGAAGGCTCCCCTTGTCCCGCCGCCCCGAGGCCGGGGCGTCCCTGGGGTGATCTTTTCGCCCGGCGGCCCTCAAAGTCAATGGCCCGCCGCCGCGGCAATTCGAAGCGAACCGCCGGTATTTTCGGCGCTTAGCGCCCCAAACAGGCGGCGGCGGCGGCGTCGAGGATCGCCTCGGCGTCGATGCCGTGGTGGCGGAACAGGTCGGGGATGTCGCCGGACTGGCCGAAGCGGTCCACGCCCAGGGGCTGCACGCGGTGCGGGCCCACGGCGCCGAGCCAGGCCAGCGTGGCCGGGTCGCCGTCGATCACGCTCACCAGGCCCGCGCCGGGCGAAAGCGGCGCCAGCAATCGCTCGACCGGTGCCACCGCGCCGGCGTCGCCCGCGCGCCGCAGGCTTTGCGCCGCGCGCCAGCCCGCGTTGAGCCGGTCGGCCGAGGTGACCGCCAGAAGCCCCGCCCCCGGCACGTCCTCCAGGATTTGCCCGTGGGCCGCGATCGCATCGGCCGCCACCGCGCCCTGATAGACGATCGCCAGCGCCGCGCCGGCGGCGGGCGGCGCGAGCCAATAGCCGCCCTCGACGATCGCCGCCCGCAATTCGGGCGTCAGCGCGCGCCGGGGCTGGTCCAGCGGGCGCGTGGACAGGCGCAAATAGACCGAGCCGCCGTCCGGACGCTGCATCCAGTCGAGCGCGTGGCGCATCAGCACGGCCAGCTCGTCCGCGAACGCCGGCTCGAAGCTGGCCATGCCGGACTGCGCCATGCCGATCAGCGTGGTGGCGCGCGACTGGTGCGCGCCGCCCTCGGGCGCCAGCGCGACGCCCGAGGGGGTGGCCACGACCATGAAGCGCGCGTCCTGGTAGCAGGCGTAGTTCATGGCGTCCAAGCCGCGCTGGATGAACGGGTCGTAGAGCGTGCCGATGGGCAAAAGGCGCCGGCCGAACAGCTCGCCCGCGAGCCCCAGCGCCCCCAGCAGCAGGAACAGGTTGTGCTCGGCGATGCCGAGCTCGATGTGCTGGCCCTTGGGCGACATGGTCCAGCGCTGGGCCGAGACCACGTTCTCGTCCTTGAACGCGTCGCCCAGGTCCCGGCGGTCGAAGATGCCGCGCCGGTTGACCCAGCCCCCCAGGTTGGTCGAGACCGTCACGTCGGGCGAGGTGGTGACGATGCGCCGCGCCAGCTCCGTGTCGCCGCCGGCGATGTCGTAGAGGATGCGCCCGAAGCCTTCCTGCGTGGACAGGCGCTCGCCCCCGGGCGTCGGCAGGACGTCCGGCACGGGGATGGCCGGGGCGCGCAGGCGCCGCGGCGCCAGGTTGCCGCCGCCCTCGGCCTTGGCGAAGGGATTGTCCGCGAGCAGCCGCTCGAGCGCGCCGCGCTCGGCGTCGAGCCCGGCGAAGGGCTCCCACTCCTCGCCCTCGGCGACGTTCATGGCGCGCTTGAAGCCCGCCATCTGCTCGGGGTTCATCAGGCCCGCGTGGTTGTCCTTGTGCCCGGCGAACGGCAGGCCGACGCCCTTGATGGTGTAGGCGATGAAGCAGGCGGGCCGGTCGTCGGTCGCGCCGCGCATCGCTTCCAGGACGGATTCCAGGTCGTGGCCGGCCAGGTTGGTCATCAGGCGGTGCAGCGCGGGGTCGTCGTGCGTGTCCAGCAGCTCCTTGATGCCGGCGGTTCCATCAAGGTCGCGCTTCAGCGCCGCGCGCCAGCCCTGGCCGCCCTTGTAGCACAGCGCCGCGTAGTGGCTGTTCGGGCAGTCGTCGATCCATTGCCTGAGCGCCTCGCCGCCGGGCCTGGCGAACGCCGCTTGCAGCAGCTTGCCGTATTTGAGGGTGACCACGTTCCAGTCCATGGAGTGGAACACGCCGTCGATGCGGCCGAACAGCCGGTCGGTCACCACGTTGTCGAGGCTCTGGCGGTTGTAGTCGATCACCCACCACAGGTTGCGGACGTCGTGCTTCCAGCCCTCGAGCATGGCCTCGAACACGTTGCCCTCGTCGAACTCGGCGTCGCCCACCAGCGCCACCATGCGCCCGGGCGGCTCGGCCCCGTCGAGCAGGTTCTTGAGCCGCAGGTAGTCCTGGGTCAGCGCGGCGAAGCTGGTGATCGCCACGCCCAGGCCGACCGAGCCGGTGGAGAAGTCCACGTCGTCGGCGTCCTTGGTGCGCGAGGGATAGGACTGCGCGCCGCCCAGCGCGCGGAACCGCATGAGCTTGTCGCGCGTCTGGTTGCCGAGGAGATACTGGATGGCGTGGAACACCGGGCTGGCGTGGGGCTTGACCGCCACGCGGTCCTGCCGGCGCAGCACGTCGAAATAGAGCGCGGTCATCAGCGTGACCACCGAGGACGACGAGGCCTGGTGCCCGCCGACCTTCAAGCCGTCGCGGTTGGGGCGGATGTGGTTGGCGTGGTGGATGGTCCAGGCGCTGAGCCACAGCACCTTGCGCTCGAGCGCGCCGAGCAGCGCCAGGCGCTCCTTGCTGATCGGCGGCTCGGCGCCCTTCGCGCCGCCCGCGCCGCTGCCGCTGTCGGGCATGGTCTGGTTCCCCGGTTCGCGCGCATTCTAGACGCGCGGGAGGAAGGGGCAAGGCAGCCGGAAATCGGATTAATCGACAGTCGAGCAGAAGTCAGCGAATAGAAAATAAATCTCGTGGTCCCCATTGACATGATACATATGTATTACTACAATACGATACTGACACATTCAGGGGTGGTGAATGAGCTACATTGCTAGCGACTGGTGGCTTCCGGGGAGCCGCACGGACCGATTTCGCAACACTCAGGAAAAGGTTGATTGGATACTGGGCAAGCTTCAGGAATCGAATACTACACCTGCTTGGGGCGTCGTGCCCGCTTTGCCCAACGTCGCAGAGCTCTCCGTCCCATTTCGACAGGGCAGGCTCACGGCCAGCCCACCATATGTCGGCGAGGAAGAGGTCGCTTCTATCGCGACACAACAACGGCCACAAATCGGGGCTTCTTGGCTGTCCCCTATAGGCCGAAATCGCTTTGATCCCTTCCCGCAGCCGCGCAATTCATGGGAAACCACAGAAAATATCCTTGCCCGCCTTAAGGGCCGGCCTGATGCTACGCCGGATGCTGCAGACGGCAACGAACTCTACCACTTTGTCGCCAGCCGCCGCGGCGAAAACCCGAACGTACTAGGGTCCAGACTCAATCGAGCCACCATATGACGGTGGCGACGATGCAGACGGCGGCGAGGTAATTTCTGGCGAGCTTGTCGTAGCGC
>JBQTIS010000509.1:0-8448 GCA_052387895.1 Rhodospirillales bacterium
CTGGCAGCACTGCGTGGGCGCGCGTTGCAAAATGCGAATATGGGTCTGCTGAAGAAATCGTTGGTTCGCGGCCCGTTTATCCCGACGTAGATAACGAAGGGATATATCACGTTTTTAATAGCGAGCCCTTTCTGCCTCAACGTCTGATCGACGGCACAGCCAGCTTCTATGTTTATGGTTGCGCTCTTTACCGTAGTCTCGGCAAACCTCGGCAAAGCCCGTTCTGTTTCTACTACCAGCCCGCCCGCGATCTGGACATTATGCAAGGCACCTTTGAGTGGTGCCCCGTAGGCGCGGGCAACGCCAGCTAAGCAAATGACCATCCCCAGCATAAAGCACCCCTTGACTAACCAGTCAAGTAGTGCATAATCGCCTGTCCCACAAGCTCCATAGCCCGTGAGGCGGCATCCTGTCGTCCAAGCGGGCGCGTTGATTGATGTCTCCCATCATACATCAACCCCTAGCGCCTGGGTATGGGAAGTGAAACGTCGCCACTTTATTCGATATAGAACATATCATGAACTAAGTATTGAGTCAATCCGGATTGCAACATATTTTTGTATCGGATTGTGGATTGCCGCCGGCGGCCGCGGCGCCATCCCCGGCTTGTGTCGATCCCGGCCCGCCACTAGCTTGCCGCGCGATGACAACGATCCTTGCCGTCGCCGTGGGCGGGGCCGCGGGCGCCGTGGCGCGCTATCTGGTCATGGGCCGCGTGGCGCACCTCGTGGGCGCGGCCTTCCCCTGGGGCACGCTCGCCGTCAACGTCCTGGGCTGCCTGGCTTACGGGGCGCTGGCTGAAATCTTCGCGCGGCGCTGGTCGCCCGGCGGCGAAGTGCAGGCGCTGCTGACCGCCGGGTTTCTCGGCGGCTTCACCACCTTCTCGGCCTTCTCCCTCGACGTGTACACGCTGGTCGAGCACGGTGCGCCGCTCCAGGCGGCTGCCTACATCGCGGCCTCGGTGGCGCTGTCGATCCTCGGCTTCTTCGCCGGGCTGCATCTTTTCCGTCTGCTGCTGGCCTGATGACCGGGGTCGAGACACGCCGTGTCGGCGACGAGGAAGCCGAACTCAGGCTCGACCGCTGGTTCCGCCGGCACTATCCGCAAGTCACGCATGGGCGGCTGCAAAAGCTGTTGCGCACCGGGCAGGTACGGGTGGACGGCAAGCGGGCCGAGGCGAGCTTGCGCCTTACCGCCGGCCAGACCGTGCGCGTGCCGCCCCTAGGCGAAGCACCGAGGCCCGCGCCGCGCCCGGTGCCCGAGCGCGAGGCAGAGCGCCTGCGCGCCCTGGTGTTGCATAAGGACGACGACGCCATCGTGATCGACAAGCCGGCGGGCCTGGCGGTGCAGGGCGGCACCTCGACGCCGCATCACCTCGACGCCATGCTCGACGCGCTCAGCTTCGGGCACGCCGAGCGCCCGCGCCTGGTGCATCGCCTCGACCGCGACACATCCGGCGTGCTGGTGCTCGGCCGCAGCGCCGCCGCTGCGGCCAAGCTGTCCGAAGCGTTCCGCGGCAAGGCGGCGCGCAAGGTCTACTGGGCGATCGTCGCCGGGCGGCCCAAGATCCGGCGGGGCCGCATCGACGCGGCGCTCGCCAAGCGCCTCGGCGCGCACGGCGAGCGCGTGATGCGGGCGAGCGAGGACGACGCGGACGCGCGCCGGGCGGTCACGTTCTACGCCATGCTAGACAGCGCGGGCGACCGCGCCGCGTGGCTGGCGCTGTGGCCGGTCACCGGCCGCACGCACCAGCTCCGCGCCCATTGCGCCCTGATCGGCCATCCGATCCTCGGCGATGCCAAGTATGGCGGTGCCGCCGCTTTCCTGCCGGGCCTGGCGCGAAGGCTGCATCTGCATGCTCGCTCGATCGTCATGCCGCATCCCCGCGGCGGCACGCTCAGCGTCAAGGCTCCCTTGCCGCCCGATCTGGCCCAGACCTGGAAGTTCCTGGGGTTCGATCAGAAAGACGGCGCCGGCGACCCGTTCGCGGATGCCGAACCGTGAGCGCGAGGCCCGCCGTCGGCCGTTCGCGCCTGGTGCTGTTCGATTTCGACGGCACGCTGGTGGATAGCCAGCATTCCATCGTCGCCGCCTTCAACCGGGCCTGCCGCGAGCACGCCATCGCCGGCGTGGACCCGGCCTCGATTCGCCGACATATCGGCCTGCCGCTGGCCGACGCGATCGCCGCAAACCTGCCGGAATCGCATCGCGCACAAGCCGAGGCCGTGGCGGAAAGCTACAAACGGGCGCATCGCGCCCTGGCGCTGTCGGCCGATCACGATCCGCTTTTCCCCGGTGCGATCGCGGCGATTCGCGCGCTGAAGCAAGCGGGCGCGCTGCTTGGCATCGCCACGGGCAAGGGTCGGCGCGGCCTTGCCGCTACCCTGGAGAGGCGTGAGCTCGCCGGACAGTTCGACGTGTTGCGCTGCGCCGACGATGGGCCGGGCAAGCCCGACCCATGGATGGTGCGCTCGGCCTTGGACGAGCTCGGCCTCGCGCCCGCCGATGCGGCGGTCGTGGGCGACACCAGTTTCGACATGATGATGGCGCGCAACGCCGGGGTTGTGGGAATCGGCGTGGGCTGGGGTTACCATCCCGAGCCCGATCTGGTCGCGGCGGGCGCCGCGGAGGTAGTCCCGTCGTTCGACGCGCTGCTTGCGGCCTTGAAGCGCCGGGGCTTTGCTGCGTGAAGCGCTGGTACAAGGCCGCCGCTGCGGTTCGGGTCGCGCAGGGTTGGGGCGTGACGCTCGACGGCAAGCTGCTCAACACGCCCCAGCGCACGCCGGTCGTGGCGCCGACCCGGGCGTTGGCGCATGCCCTCGCCGGGGAATGGCAGGCGCAGGGCGGAACGATCGCGCTCGACGACATGCGGCTGACGCGGCTGTTGGCGACGGCGCTGGACCGCATCCGGCCCGATTCCGGTCCGGCGATCGCCGAAATCGTCGGCTACGCCGCGACCGATCTGCTGTGCCATCGCGCCGAGGGCCCGGCCGAGCTGCGCCGGCGCCAGGACGCGTCGTGGCAGCCGATCCTCGACTGGGTGGCCATGCGCTACGGCGCGAAGCTGGCGGCGGCGGAGGGCGTGATGCCCGTGGTGCAGCCGCCGCCGGCGGTCGCGGCATTGCGGACGGCCGTCGCCGGCCTCGATTCCATGCGCCTGGCGGGCTTGCACGGCGTGGTCAACGCCACGGGATCGTTGGTCCTGGGCCTGGCGCTGCTCGAAGGCCATATCGACGCCGAACGCGCCTGGGAAGCTGCCGATCTCGACGAGGCGTGGCAGCGCGAGCAGTGGGGCGACGATCCGATCGCGGCCAAGCGCCGCCTGGGACTCGAAGCGGATTTGCGCGCGACCGCGAGGTTTCTGGAATTGTTGCGCGGCTAGCCCCGGGTTGGTATTACAACCCATTGATGCTATTAGATTTGTCGGACCTTCTTGGGCCTTGTAAGCTGCCTCGGCGTCCAGGCGGCGATGGTTGGGGGACGGCGATGCAGGACATCATCCGCCAGTTGGAGGAAAAGCGCGCCCGCGCCCGGGCTGGCGGCGGCGAGCGCCGCATCAAGGCGCAGCACGGCAAGGGCAAGCTCACGGCGCGCGAGCGCATCACGCTGCTGCTCGATCCCGACTCGTTCGAGGAATGGGACATGTTCGTCGAGCATCGCTGCGCCGATTTCGGCATGGCCGCGCAGACCATCCCCGGCGACGGCGTGGTCACGGGCTACGGCACGATCAACGGGCGGCTGGTGTTCGTGTTCAGCCAGGACTTCACCGTGTTCGGCGGCTCCTTGAGCGAGGCGCACGCCGAGAAGATCTGCAAGATCATGGACCAGGCGATGAAGGTGGGCGCGCCGGTGATCGGCCTCAACGACTCGGGCGGCGCGCGGATTCAAGAGGGCGTGGCCTCGCTCGCCGGCTACGCCGAGGTGTTCCAGCGCAACGTGCTGGCCTCGGGCGTGGTGCCGCAGGTTTCGCTGATCATGGGCCCATGCGCCGGCGGGGCGGTCTATTCCCCGGCCATGACCGATTTCATCTTCATGGTCGAGGACACGTCCTACATGTTCGTCACTGGCCCCGACGTGGTGAAGACGGTGACGCACGAAAACGTGACGCACGAGGAGCTGGGCGGCGCCTCGACCCACACCACAAGGTCGGGCGTGGCCGACCTCGCGTTTCCCAACGATGTCGAGGCCCTGCTGCAACTGCGCCGGTTCGTCGACTTCCTGCCCGCGTCGAACAAGCACAAGCCGCCGGTGCGGCCGACCGCGGATTCGCCCGACCGGGAAGAGCCGTCGCTCGACACGCTGGTGCCCGCCAATCCCAACAAGCCCTACGACATGAAGGAGCTGATCGATAAGGTGGCGGACGAGGGCGACTTTTTCGAGTTGCAGCCGAATTTCGCCAAGAACATCGTCACCGGCTTCCTGCGCATGGAGGGATCGACCGTCGGCATCGTCGCCAACCAGCCGATGGTGCTGGCGGGGTGCCTGGACATCGATTCCTCGCGCAAGGCGGCGCGGTTCGTGCGCTTCTGCGACTGCTTCAACATACCCATCGTGACGTTCGTGGACGTGCCCGGATTCCTGCCCGGCACGGCGCAGGAATACGGCGCGATCATCAAGCACGGCGCCAAGCTGTTGTTCGCCTTCGCCGAGGCCACGGTGCCGAAGGTCACGGTGATCACGCGCAAGGCCTATGGCGGGGCCTACGACGTTATGTCGTCCAAGCATTTGCGCGACGACGTGAATTTCGCCTGGCCCTCGGCCGAGATCGCGGTCATGGGGCCGAAGGGCGCGGTCGAGATCATCTTCCGCGGCGACCTCAAGGACCCCAAGGCGATCGAGGCCAGAACCGAAGAGTATCGGCTGAAATTCGCCCCTCCCTGCGTCGCCGGGCACCGCGGCGTCATCGACGACGTGATCTCGCCGCGCTCGACGCGGCGGCGCATCTGCCGCTCGCTCGCCATGCTGCGCGAGAAGGAGCTGGCTAACCCCTGGAAGAAGCACGACAACGTGCCGCTGTAACAGCAATGTTCAAGAAACTCCTGATCGCCAATCGCGGCGAGATCGCCTGCCGGGTGATCCGCACGGCCCGGCGCATGGGGATCGGGACCGTCGCGGTCTATTCCCAGGCCGACGCCGACGCGCTGCACGTGCAGATGGCCGACGAGGCGGTCGCCATCGGTCCGGCCAAATCGGCGGAAAGCTATCTGTCGATCGAGAAGATTATCGCCGCCTGCAAGAAGACCGGCGCCGAGGCGGTGCACCCGGGCTACGGCTTCCTGTCGGAGAACGCCGCCTTCGCTAGGGCATTGCAGAAGGCGGGGATAGCCTTCGTCGGCCCGCCGGCCAAGGCGATCGCCGCGCTGGGCGACAAGATCGAATCCAAGAAGCTCGCGGCCAAGGCCGAGGTCGCAACCGTGCCCGGCCATCTCGACTCGATCGCCGACGCCAAGCAGGCGGCCAGGATCGCCCGCGAGGTCGGCTATCCTGTGATGGTCAAGGCCTCGGCCGGCGGCGGCGGCAAGGGCATGCGTGTCGCGTGCAACGACAAGGAACTGGCCGAGGGTTTCGAATCGGCCAGGAGCGAGGCGCGCGGCGCCTTCGGCGACGACCGCGTGTTCATCGAGAAATGCGTCGAACAGCCGCGCCATATCGAAATCCAGGTGCTGGCCGACCGGCACGGCAACATCGTGCATCTGGGCGAGCGAGAATGCTCGATCCAGCGCCGGCACCAAAAGGTGATCGAGGAGGCGCCGAGCCCGTTCCTCGACGCCGCCACGCGCACGGCGATGGGCGAGCGGGCCGTGGCGCTCGCCCGGGCGGTCGATTACGTCTCGGCCGGCACGGTCGAGTTCATCGTGGACAAGGATCGCAACTTCTATTTCCTCGAGATGAACACGCGGCTTCAGGTCGAGCATCCGGTGACGGAGTACGTCACGGGGCTGGATCTGGTTGAGCTGATGATCCGAGTCGCCGCCGGCGAGAAGCTGCCTTTCCAGCAGAAGGACGTAAAACTCAAGGGCCACGCGATCGAGGCGCGCGTCTATGCCGAGGACCCGACGCGCGGCTTTTTGCCCTCGACCGGCCGGCTGGTGCGCTACCGCCCGCCCCAGGAGGACGCGCATATCCGCGTCGACACGGGCGTGTACGAGGGCGGCGAAATCTCGATGTTCTACGACCCGATGATCGCCAAGCTGGTGGCGGGCGGGGCCACGCGCGCGGAGGCCGCGCAGCGCTTGGTTTCGGCGCTCGACGCGTTCTACATCCGCGGCGTGCGCCACAACATCGCATTCCTGTCGGCGCTGATCCAACTGCCGCGCTTCGCCAAGGGGCAGCTTTCCACCGGCCTGATCGCCGAGGAGTTCCCCAAGGGCTTTGCCGGGGCCAAGCCCGATGCCGGCCGCGCGCACACGCTCGCGGCAGTGGCCGCCTCCATCAGCCGCCGCAGCGCCGAGCGCCACGTGACAATTTCCGACCAGCTCCCCGGCCACGCGCGCAAGCTGAACGGCGCGCTGGCGGTCATGCTCGACGGCGCGCGCTACGATGTCGAGATCGCTCCAGCCCAAGGCGGCTATAGCATCGCGCTCAACGGCCGCGCTATCGCGTTGCGCACGGACTGGGCGCCCGGCGACAGGCTGTTCCACGGTGCGCTCGACAACCGCTCGGTCGTGGTCCAGGTCGACCGCGAAAGCGCGGGCTGGCGGCTGACCCATGGCGGCGAATCGGTGCTGGCCTTGGCGCTGACCCCCTTCGCCGCCGACATGATGGCGCTGATGCCGAAAAAGGCGCCGGCCGACACCTCGCGCTATCTGCTGTCGCCGATGCCGGGCCTGTTGTCGCAGGTCGCGGTCAAACCGGGCCAGGAGATCAAGGCGGGCGAGCCGCTGGCGGTGGTCGAGGCGATGAAGATGGAAAACGTGCTGCGCGCCGAGCGCGACGGGCGCGTCAAGGCCATCCACGCCAAGCCCGGCGCCTCGGTGGCGGTGGATCAGCGCCTGATCGAATTCGAGTGAAAGCCGTCCGCGTCCGCGCCGTCGGCCGGGTCCAGGGCGTGTGGTTTCGCGGCTGGGCGGCGGACGAGGCGGCCGCGCGGAACCTAAGCGGCTGGGTGCGCAACCGGCGCGACGGTTCGGTCGAGGCGCTGTTCGCCGGCGACGACGCGGCCGTGGCCGCGATGGTGGCGCTATGCCGCCGCGGCCCGCCCGCCGCGCGCGTCGACTCCTTGGTCGCTGAAGAGGCGGATCCGCCCGTCGCGCCGGGTTTTCACCAGTTACCGACGGACTAACGCGCGAACGCCCGCGCAAAGGTCTCTTTGAGAGCCGCGTCCACCTCCCGCATCGCCGCGTTCACGCCTAGCGCCTTCAGCGACGTAACGCCGAAATGCGGGCCGGTCACACCGCAGGGCACGATGCCGGCGAAGGCCGAGAGATCGGGATCGACGTTGATCGCAAGGCCATGGAACGTCACCCAACCGCGCACGCGCACGCCGATGGCGGCGATCTTGTCCTCGTTTCCGTTGCCGCCGGCATCTTCCCTGGCGACCCAGATGCCCACGCGGCCCTGGCGCCGCTCGCCTTTCACGCCGACCCTTGCCAGGGTCAGGATCGCCCATTCCTCCAGTCCGCGAACGAAGCCGCGCACGTCCTGCCCGCGCCGCCTTAAATCCAGCATGGCGTAGACCACGCGCTGGCCCGGCCCGTGATAGGTAAAGCGCCCGCCGCGCCCGGTACGATGCACGGGAATGCCGCGCGCGTCCAGCATTTCGGCCGGGTCGGCGCTGGTGCCGGCGGTGTAGACCGGCGGATGCTCGACCAGCCAGACCAGCTCGCCGGCTTGGACCGCGCGGATCGCCTCCACGCGGCTCTCCATCGCCCGCACGGCCTCGGCATAGTCCGTCAGTCCCGGCGTCACGCGCCATTCCGGGGCTTGCGCGGCGGGCGCTCTCGCGGGGCGGACTTGATTGGCCATGGGGGTTTTGCTATCCCCCCATCCGCCCGATGACAAGCCCGGCGGTTCAAGCCTAAGGTCTGTCGTCGCACGGGTTTCAGCGGTCGTGGCGGAACTGGCAGACGCGCAGCGTTGAGGTCGCTGTGGGGGCAACCCCGTGGAAGTTCGAGTCTTCTCGACCGCACCAACTCAGCTGCAAATTTCGCCGTGAATACAGGCGGTTAGGGGCCTTGTGGTTTACCCCAACCCCCGCGACAATAACCGCCGCTGGGGGAGCCGGATGTCCGACAATCTGCGCTTGAGCGCGCTCGACTATCATCGCTGGCCCAAGCCAGGAAAGATCGAGGTCACGCCGACCAAGCCGCTGGGTACGCAGCGCGACCTGGCGCTGGCCTATTCCCCCGGCGTCGCCTTCGCCTGCCAGGCCATCGCTGCAGACCCGAACGAAGCCGCGACCCTGACCGCGCGGGCCAACCTGGTGGCCGTGGTGACCAACGGCACGGC
>JBQTIS010000510.1:0-2692 GCA_052387895.1 Rhodospirillales bacterium
GTACCCGCACAGCGTCGCCGGCCGGATCACGGTGCAGGTGAAATCCTTCGACTGGTGCTTGAAAAGGAGCGGCTCGCACATGCCCTTGTACTTGTTGTACAGGGTCAACGGCACCAGCGGATGCTCCTCGGTCACGTCCGGCGCGTCCGACACGCCGTAGACCGAGCTCGACGAGCAATAGACGAACCGCTTCACGCCCGCCTTCTTCGCCGCGACCACCATCGGCTCAAAGCAATCGTAGTTCATCGTCTTGCTCATCCCCTCGTCCAGCTCGAAGCTGGGATCGTTGGAGATGCAGGCGAGATGCAGCACCACGTCGATGCCCTTGAACAGGGGCGCCAGCTTCGCGGTCTCGCGGATGTCGCCTTCGACCAGTTTCAGGCGCGGATGGTTCTTCGGCAGATAATTGCCGAAGAACATGATGTCGTACACCAGCACTTCATAGCCCTCGTCCAGCAGCTGCGGAACGAGCAGGCTGCCGACATAGCCGGCGCCGCCGGTAATCAGGATTTTCTTGAAGTTCTGGGTCACAGCCTATTCTCGCGTCGTTCGGATTCAGGTGCGGCCGCCGGCGACCCGGCGCGCGGCCTGATCGGCGGGCGCGCGGAGCTTGATCTCGTATCCCGCCGCCGCGGCGTCCTTGTGGAACATCTTCACCGTATCCAGGCTGTAATCGGCTAGGTCGCGGCCGACGGTCCCCAGCTTGTTCAGCACGTCGGCGGTTACGGTGATGATGTGGCAGCCGATTTCGTCGGCCTGGAATATATTCAGAAGCTCGCGCGGACTCGCCCATAGCAACTCGGCCCTGGGCCGCTTGCGCAGAATCGACAGCGCCTCCTTCATCAGCGGCACCGGATCCCGGCCCGTATCGGCGATGCGGCCGGCGAACACCGACACGATCGCCGGAGTCTCGGGCGAAAGCGCGTCGGCGACGACGCGGACCTGGTCGAGCGTCAACATCGCAGTGATGTTCAGCTGCACGCCGCGCGCGGACAGCCGCTTGATCAGCGGCCCGGCGGATTCGGCCTTGGTGTTGGTGATCGGGATCTTGACGTTGACGTTCTTGCCCCACGAGGCGATTTCCATCGCCTGGGCTTCCATCGCCGCGAAATCGTCGGCGAACACCTCGAACGATACCGGCCGGTCGGGCACCGTCTTCAGCACTTGGGCGGCGAAGGCCGCGTAGTCGGTGACGCCGGCCTTGCGCATCAACGACGGGTTGGTGGTAAAGCCCTTGATGTACGGCCGCTGGTACAGGGCCTTGATGTCGTCCAGATTGGCGCCGTCGGCGAAAATCTTGGTCTTCAGCGCACTGACCTTGTCCATAGTCCCCTGACTTTCCGGCGAACGGTCGCGTTCACCACTTCGTGGCCATTTTCTGCAGCACGGGATGCGACACCAGGCAATGCCAGACCACGCCCTGGTACGCCTCGGCGTGCGGCGTGACACGGTCCGGGCTGACGGTGGGAATGACGATCACCTCATCGCCCATCTTACCAGTATAGCCGCCGTCGCGGCCGACCACGCCGAATACCTTCATGCCCCGGCGCTTGGCCTCGTCGATGCCGTTGATCAAATTGACTGAGACCCGACGCTGCGCGTCGCCGCCGCCGACCGAAAACACGAACACGGCGTCGCGGGCGTTGGCGCGGCTGGTCTTCAGATACTCGGCGAACACCGTCTCGAAGCCCTCGTCGTTTGTGCGCGCGGTCAGTTCCGACACGTTGTCGGTCGGCGCGTAGGATTCGATGCCGCACAGCTTGCGAAAATCGTTGACCGCATGGCCGCAATTGCCGGCGCTGCCGCCGACGCCGATGAAGAACAGCCGACCACCGGCTTCGCGCAGCTTAGCGAGCGCGCCCGCCAGGCGGTCGATCGCGGCGCTGTCCAGCGTCTCGGCGATCCTGCGCGTTTCGGCGAGGAATTGAGCGGCATGCGACATGTCGATTCTGTGCGGTAATCAGGTCCAATCGCCCGATAGGTGGCTGTTTACTGCCCTACGCCTGCACGAAATGCAATTGCCGGCTGGGTATCGCCCGGCAAGGGGTTGTGCATCGATCGCCCGGAAGCGGCCTTCTCATAGCCAAATCAATGGATTATGTCAACATTCGCAGCCCTTTGCCCGGCGTTTTTCATAGTCGATCTCGCGAATTGGAATAGCGGCGGCGATGGTATTGTGCGGGCTCCGGGCCCGGGCCAGATCCAACCGCCGCGTTGCCACGAGGAATCATGCACGACGATCCCCACTGCCTGAAGCGCTACCGCGAACTGGCGAAAAGCGACCCGCGGCTGTTCCACAATCCGCCGGGCTGCCCGACCCGCATCCTGCTGGACGACGGAGAAATCGCGGCCGCTCAGGCCGAGGTGCGCTGGGAACGCGAGTCCGCCGGGCATTCGACCGAAGACCTGCGCGTCGGCGTGCTGGCCGAGGACCACTACATCGGCTTCGTCTTGCGCGACGCCGTGCGCTTCGCCGACGGCAAGGCCGGGCTCTACAACCGCGTCGCCGCCACCGGCGGCATCGCCGTGCTGCCGATTCTCGACAACCGCATCGCGCTGATCCGCATCTTTCGCCACGCGCTGCGCGCCTGGTCCCTGGAGGCGCCGCAGGGCCTGATGCCGCCGGGCGCCGATCCGGCGGCGGAGGTGCGGCGCGAATTGATGGAAGAAATGGGCGCCACCGCGAACGAGG
>JBQTIS010000511.1:0-6031 GCA_052387895.1 Rhodospirillales bacterium
CGCACGCCGAGATTTTCCAGCAACGATTCCAGCTCGTCCACCTTGCGGATCACAGCGTCGGCGGAATCGGCCAAGTGTCGGTGGCCGGCCACGCCGCTGAGCACCGCGACCGCCAGCCCCGCACCCGCCGCCTTGGCCATCGCCAGATCGTGCAGGCTGTCGCCGACCACCACCACCTCGCCCGGCGCGATGCCGACCGCCGCGCAGAACCCGTGCACCATGCCCGGCCCCGGCTTTTCGCCGTGGCCGCCGTCGAAACCGGCGATGAAATCCAACAGATGCCCGCAGCCAAGCTTGGCGAAGGTCAGCCGCGCCGATTCGGTGGTGTCCATGGTCGCCACCCCCAGTCGCATGCCGAGCCCGCGCAGGCGCCCGAAGAACGGCGCCAGCGGCAGCAGCGGCGAGGCGCTGGCTACGGCGCGGTCGCGGAACTCGGCGCCGATGCGTTGGATCGCGTCTTCCATGGAGTCGAGGCCGGGCTGGCGCGCCCACAGCGCCGCGATCTCGCCCAGCGAGCCGCGCGCCAGCAGCGATTCCGGGTCCAGCGTGCCGGTTGCCATGTCGTAGCCGATCAGCTCGACCAGCCGCCGCGTCAGCGCGTCGCGCCGGTCCCGGCCGCCGGGCGCGGGATGCGCCAGGGCCGCCATCGCCGCCGCTGTGTTGACCGTGGCCGGCACCCAGGTGTGGTGGAAATCGATCAGCGTGCCGTCCTTGTCGAACAGCACGCCGCGCCAGCGCGCCATCATAGCCGCCCGAAGCCCGCGGCCAGGACCATCAGCGAGGCCGCCACAAGCACGGCGAAAGTCAGCGTCACCCCCGCGGCGCGGCCGGGCGTGCGCGTTTCGCTCCGCGACAGGCCCCAGGCATGGGCGCAGCGCCCCGCGACCAGCGCGAGACCAAAGGCATGGATCGCGGCGGCCGGATACTGCGCGGCTTCGACGAAGAACATCAGGATCAGCGCCAGCGGCACGTATTCGGTGAAGTTGCCCTGCACGCGGATGGCGCGCGCTAGGTCGCGGTGGCCGCCGTCCATGATGCCTTGCTGGTGCTTCCAGCGGAGCCGAATCACGTTGATGGACAACACCAGCAGCAGCAGGCCCAAGAGGCCCGCGTAGATGGCCGTGATCTTTCCGGGCATGTCGAGCGCTTTCCTTGTTCGGCGGCGCGGGAGTCTGCGTCAGCCCAGGGCCGGAGTCCATTGCCCCGCTCGTTCGGATATGATGCGGCGCGATAGGAACCCGGGAGCGGCCATGACGGACAAACGGAACATCGCGGTGCAGAAACTGTACGTCGGCGGCAAGGCTGCCGACGCGCGCTCGGGCCGCACGTTTCCCACGGTCAACCCGGCCACGGGCGAGACGATCTGCGAGGTGCAGCTTGCCGACGCCGCCGACGTGGACCGCGCGGTGCGGTCGGCCAAGCAAGGATTCAGGGTATGGTCGGCCATGACCGGGGCGCAGCGCGGGCGCGTGCTGATGAACGCGGTCAAGCTTCTGCGCCAGCGCAACCGCGAACTGGCTGAAATCGAGGTCATGGACACGGGCAAGCCGATCGCCGAGGCCGAGGCGGTGGACATCCTCTCGGGCGCGGACGCGATCGAATACTTCGCGGGCGTCGCCGCCACGCTGCACGGCCAGCATTTCGACCTGGGCAACGCCTTCGTCTACACGCGGCGCGAGCCGCTCGGCGTGTGCGCGGGCATCGGCGCCTGGAACTACCCGATCCAGATCGCGTGCTGGAAGTCGGCGCCGGCGCTTGCCTGCGGCAACGCCATGGTGTTCAAGCCGGCGGAGCTGACGCCACTGTCGGCGATCAAGCTCGCGGAAATCTACACCGAGGCCGGCCTGCCCGACGGCGTGTTCAACGTCGTGCAGGGCCCGGCCGAGACCGGCCAGGCAATGGTAAGGCACAAGGACATAGCCAAAGTGTCGCTAACCGGCGAGGTCGGCACCGGCAAGCGCGTGATGGCCGACGCCGCCCTGGGCCTGAAGAAAGTCACCATGGAGTTGGGAGGCAAGTCGCCGCTGATCGTGTTCGCCGACGCGGAGCTGGACAACGCCGTGTCGGCCGCGCTGATGGCGAATTTCTACACCCAGGGTGAAATCTGCTCCAACGGCACGCGCGTATTCGTCGAGCGTCCGGCGCTCGACGCATTCATCGCCAAGCTGGTCCCGCGCGTCACGGCGATGCGGATCGGCGACCCGATGGACCCCGAAACCCATGTCGGCGCGCTGATCTCGGCCGAGCATCGCGACAAAGTGCTGGCCTATATCGCGGCGGGCAAGCGCGAGGGCGCGAGGCTGTTGTGCGGCGGCGGCGCGCCCGCCGACCCGAAGCTGAAGCGCGGCTATTTCGTCGAACCCACGGTGTTCGCGGAGTGCCGAGATGACATGACCATCGTGCGCGAGGAGATTTTCGGGCCGGTGATGTCGATCCTGGCCTTCGACAAGGAGGACGAGGCGGTGGAGCGCGCCAACGCCACCGAGTTCGGGCTGGCCGCGGGGGTGTTCACGCGCGACCTCAAGCGCGGGCACCGCGTAATCGCGCGGCTTCAGGCCGGCACGTGCTGGATCAACAACTACAACGTCACCCCCGTCGAGATGCCGTTCGGCGGCTACAAACAGTCGGGAATCGGACGGGAGAACGGCCTGATCACGATCGAGCATTATACCCAGCTTAAGAGCGTCTACGTGGAGCTGGGCGACGTGGCCGCACCCTACTAGGAACAGCGATGTCCGACCTTCAAGCGTACGACTACATCGTCGTCGGCGCCGGGTCGGCGGGCTGCGTGCTCGCCAACCGCCTGTCGACCGACGCGGACTTGCGGGTTCTGCTGCTGGAAGCGGGACCCGAGGACCGCACCTGGAAGATCCAAATGCCGGCGGCGCTGGTCTCCAACCTGCGCGACGACAGGTATAACTGGTTCTATCACACCGAGCCGCAGGCCCACATGGACGGCAGGCGCATGTACTGGCCGCGCGGGCGCGTGCTGGGCGGCTCGTCGTCGCTGAACGCCATGGTCTATGTGCGCGGCCACGCGCTGGACTACGAGCGCTGGGCCGGGGAAGGCGCCAGGGGCTGGAGCTACGCCGAGGTGCTGCCCTATTTCCGCCGGGCTGAGTCGCACGCGAAGGGACCGGACGACTATCGCGGCGGCGACGGGCCGCTGCGCGTCGCGCCCGGGGCGATGGAGAACCCGCTGTTTCACGCCTTCGTCGACGCAGGGCGACAGGCGGGCTACGCCGCAACCGGCGACATGAACGGCATTCGCCAGGAAGGCTTCGGGCCGATGGACATGACGGTCCACGGGGGGCGGCGCTGGAGCGCGGCAGCGGCGTATCTGCACCCCGTCCGGTCGCGGCCGAATTTGACCGTGAAGACCCGCGCGTTGGCCGGGCGCGTGCTGGTCGAGAACGGCCGCGCCGCGGGCGTGGAGTACCGCCACGGCGGTAACGTGACGATCGCGCGCGCGGCGCGCGAGGTGATTCTGGCGGGGGGCGCGGTCAATTCGCCGCAACTACTGATGCTCTCGGGCATCGGCGACGCCGAAGATTTGCGTCAAGCCGGGGTGAAGCCGGTCCATCACCTCCCGGGCGTGGGCAGGGATTTGCAGGATCACCTGGAGCTCTATGTCCAGCATGAATCGAAGCTGCCTATCACGCTGCACAGCGTCAACAACCCGTTCTACCGCGCCTGGGTCGGCATGCGATGGTTCCTGTTCAAGACCGGGCCGGGCGCGTCGTCGCATTTGGAGGCTGGCGCCTTCATCCGCAGCGAGGCGGGGGTGCGCCATCCTGATCTGCAGCTGCATTTCCTGCCCTCGGTGGTGCGCGACCACGGCCGGGTGGCCAGCGACCGCCACGCCTTCCAGGCGCATGCCGGGCCGATGCGCGCGACCAGCCGGGGCGAGATCAGGTTGCGTTCGGCCGATCCAGCGGCGCATCCGCTGATCCAGCCCAACTACCTCTCGACCGAGCGCGACCGCTGGGAGATGCGCCAGGCGGTCAAGCTGACGCGCGAAATCTTCCGGCAGCGCGCCTTCGACCCCTATCGCGGGCCGGAACTCGCGCCCGGCGCCGGCGTGAGAACCGACGATGAGATCGACGCCTTCGTGCGCGCCCATGCCGACAGCGCCTATCACCCCTCCTGCTCGTGCCGGATGGGAGCCGACGAAATGGCCGTAGTGGACGCGGAGGCGCGCGTACGGGGGATGGCGGCCTTACGCGTGGTCGACGCCTCGATCATGCCCAGCATCGTCAGCGGCAACCTCAACGCGCCTGTCATCATGATTGCTGAAAAAGTATCGGACATGATTTTGGGACGCGTGCCGCCGCCGCCCAGCAACGCGCCCTTCTACGACGCGCCGGATTGGCAAACCAAGCAGCGCTGAGAGGATCGACATGCAAGGCGTGAAAGCCCTGACCTTCGACGTGTTCGGCACGGTTGTGAACTGGCGCACCAGCATCATCAAGGACCTGGAAGGCTTCGGGCGCGGCAAGGGCATCACGGCCGACTGGGCCGGGCTCGTCGACGACTGGCGCGGCGCCTATCGCCCGACGCTGAACAAGGTGATCGCGGGCGAGCTGCCCTGGGCAAAACTCGACGAGCTGCACCGCGGCGTGCTCGACAAGCTGCTAGAGCGGTACGGCGTGAAGGGGTTGAGCGAGCCGGACAAGGACCACATCAACAAGGCATGGCACCGGCTAAACCCATGGCCCGATTCCGTGGCGGGGTTGACGCGCCTGAAGAAGAAATACCTGATCGCCTCGCTGTCCAACGGCAACGTGGCGCTGCTGGCGAACATGGCCAAGCATGCCGGCCTGCCCTGGGACTGCATCCTCTCGGCCGAACTGTTCAAGGCCTACAAGCGCGATCCCAAGGTCTATCGCGGCGCCTGCACCATGTTGGGCCTGAAGCCGCGCGAGGTGATGATGGTGGCGGCGCACGGCGACGACCTGGACGCGGCGCGCCGGCAGGGCATGAGGACCGGCTACGTGTCGCGCCCGGGCGAATACGCGGCTGGCCGCGAGCCCGAGGTCGAAATCGAAGGCGGCTACGACGTGGAAGCGAAGGACTTCCTCGATCTGGCGGCCAAGCTGGGGGCGTAGCTAGAAATTCACCCGGTCCCCGCCCTTCAAGGCCAGCATCGCGCGTGCCTCTTTCGCCGAGGCGACCTCTAGCGACAGGTTCTTCAATATGTCGGCGACGATCCTGACCTGCTCGGCGTTGCTTTGGGCGAGCTTGCCTTTGCCGGCGTAGAGGCTGTCTTCCAGGCCGACGCGAATGTTGCCGCCCATGATCGCGCCCATGCTGACGAAGCCGAGCTGGTGCCGTCCGGCCGCCAGGATCGACCAGTGATACTGCTCGCCGAACAGCTTGTCGGCGATGCGTTTCATGTGCGCCAGGTTCTCGTGGTCGGCGCCGATGCCGCCGAGGATGCCGAAGATGGTCTGCACGAAGAGCGGCGGCTCGAGCAGCCTGCGATCGAGAAAATGCGCCAGCGCGTAGAGGTGCCCGACATCGTAGCACTCGCACTCGAACCGGGTGCCGCAGCCGTGGCCGAGCTGCCGGATGATCGATTCGATCTGCGCGAAGGTGTTGCTGGCGATCGATTCGCGCGTCTTCTCGAGATAGGGCTTTTCCCAGTCGAAACGCCAGGTCGCGTAGCGCGCCGGCAGGTGCGCGAGGACGAAGTTCATCGAGCCCATGTTGAGCGAGCAGAGTTCCGGGCGCGCGCGCAGCGGCGCCGCCAGCCGCTCTTCGATCGACATGCCGAGGCCGCCGCCGGTGGTGATGTTGATGACCGCGTCGGTCGACTGCTTGATGCGCGGCAGGAACTGGAAGAACACATCGGGATCGGGCGTCGGCCGGCCGTCCTTCGGGTCGCGCGCATGAAGATGAAGGATCGCGGCGCCGGCTTCCGCCGCGTCGATCGCCTGGGTGGCGATCTCGTCCGGCGTCAGCGGCAGAAAGGGCGTCATCGTCGGCGTGTGGATCGACCCCGTCACCGCACAGGTGACGATCACCTTCC
>JBQTIS010000512.1:0-7250 GCA_052387895.1 Rhodospirillales bacterium
CTATGTCGTTTCCTCGCCATCTTCCAGGATCCTTTCCACGCTGATTATCTCAATCAGCCCGGTCCAAGAAAACCCGGTCAGGTCACCAATGACTTTGAAATACAATTTGAGTACGTTAGGTGATCACAGCAACGGTTCATCCGAACTGTGAGAGGATGATGGCCTGGGTCTGGCGAAAAGTATTTCGATTTGGTCCAATAAGGACCACAATGTCCACACGTGGCTGGGGGTGGAGTATTGGCCTACCTTTTTTACGTTATGGCGTAGGGCCAAGTGGTGCTCGATACGTTTCAATAGGAATCCCAGGGACAGGTCTCTACTTTACAAAGTTTCTTACTCGCCAGGTAGCTATGCCAGTTTTGACTACTCCAAATTTACCTTCGCACACTAACAACCCTAATGTGTCCTCAATACCAACACTAAGCGCCAATCAAAAAATTCTCGATGCGATACGAAATAATAGAAAGCTATGATGTGTTGCGTGGTTGTGCATTCAATAAGATATTTAGCCGTGTGGTTTGAGCGCGATAACGCCTTTTGAGGTGGCTGTCACGTTTGCTAAACGTCTCTAGCAACATACTTTGTGACTGGCTGGTGCGTTGCCAAGAACGTCAACTCGTGCCCCTATCCCTATACCCCCTCCCACGGAGGGAGGGGGATAGGGGGAGGGGGCGACCCGTTCCGGTAGCGTCGAAAGAGGGAGGCGGATAGACAATGCCGTTGCGCTGGACCGACATCCACGACATCGCCATCCTGCTGGAGGAGAAGCATCCGGACGTCGACATCATGGGCATCCGCTTCACCGACCTGTGGAAATGGGTGCAGGCGCTGCCGGGCTTCGCCGACGACCCCAACAAGTCGAACGAGAAGATCCTCGAAGCCATCCAGATGGCGTGGCTGGACGAGCGCGACTGATGGCGCGCTTCCGCAGCAAGCTAACGCCCAAGGGCTCGCTGGTCGCGCGGCTGAAGGCCGCGTGCGCGAAGGATTGGGAGCGCTACACCTGGCACGGCTTCGTGCGCCAGCTCGGCCAAGGCACGCTGCCCGAGGCCGCGTTCCGGCGCTACCTGATCCAGGACTATCTGTTCCTGATCCATTTCTCGCGCGCCTATGCGCTGGCGGTCTACAAGGCCGACAGCCTCGAGGACATGCGGCGCGACGGCGGCGTGATGAACATGCTGCTGAACCACGAAATGTCGATGCACGTGAAGTTCTGCGAGGGCTGGGGCATCGCCGAATCCCGGATGGCGGCGATGCAAGAGGATCGCGCCTGCACCGCCTATACCCGCTTCGTGCTCGACGCGGGACAGGCCGGCGACGTTCTGGACCTGCACACGGCGCTGGCGCCCTGCGTGGTGGGCTACGGCGAGGTGGCCGAGCGCCTGATGGCGGACAAGGCGACCAGGCTCAAGGGCAATCCCTACCGGGAATGGATCGAGATGTACGCGAGCGACGCCTACCGCAAGGTGGCGGCCGATGCGGTCGGCCAGCTCGACAGGCTCTACCGGCGCCGCGCCGGCCCGGGCCGGTTCCAGCCGCTGGCGCGGCTGTTCGCCGCCGCCACGCGGCTCGAAACCGATTTCTGGCAGATGGGCCTGGACGCGGCGCGACCGCCGGTCCCCGCCCGAGGCCGCCCGGGCGATCGTGCCGCCGCCGTCCTGATCCACCGTGGAGAAACCCGATGAACGCCGACGATTTGCGCGCGCTGCAGGCGCCCCTCAAGGCCAAGTACCGGGACGACCCCAAGGCGGCGGTCGTGACGCTGAAGGCGGCCGGAACCCTGGACCGGGCGCATCTGTCGTGCCGGGTCGAGACCGGCCGGGCGCTGGTCGAGGCGGGCTTGCATCCCGCCACCGGCGGCTCGGGCCTGCAGGCCTGCTCCGGCGACATGCTGCTCGAGGCGCTGGTCGCCTGCGCGGGCGTCACGCTCAACGCGGTCGCCGCGGCGCTCGGGATCGCCGTGCGCGCCGGCAGCGTGCGCGCCGAGGGCGACCTCGATTTCCGCGGCACGCTGGGCGTGGCCAAGGACGCGCCGGTGGGGTTCCGCGCCATCCGCCTCGGCTTCGAGCTCGACACCGACGCCGACGACGCGCAGGCGCAAACGCTGCTCAGGCTCACCGAGCGGTACTGCGTCGTGTACCAGACCATCCGGCAAGGCCCGCCCGTGGCGATCAGCTTGAACGGCAAGTCCCTGGCGGCCTAGCCCCGGCTTGTGCCGCCGGCGTTTCCGCCTATTATCCCGCGCCATGAATTCGCCCCTCAATTCCCTGGGCATCGCCAAGGACCCCAAGGCCACGCGCGTGGTGGCGGCGATGTCGGGCGGCGTGGACAGCGCCGTTACCGCCGCCCTGCTGGCGTCCGAGGGCTACCAGGTCGTCGGCGTCACGCTCCAGCTCTACGACCAGGGGCTGCTCGGCGCGGCGCCGGCGCGCTCGAAGACCTGCTGCGCGGGCAAGGACGTGGCCGACGCGCGCGCGGCCGCGCGGCGCATCGGCATTCCGCACTACGTGCTGGACTATGAATCGCGCTTCCGGCGCGGGGTGATCGACGATTTCGTGGACGGGTATCTCGCGGGCGAGACGCCGATCCCCTGCGTGCGCTGCAACCAGACCGTCAAGTTCGCCGACCTGCTGCGAACCGCGCGCGAGCTGGGCGCCGACGCGCTCGCGACCGGCCATTACGCGCGGCGCGTCGTGGGCGCGCGGGGGCCGGAACTCCACCGCGCCGCCGACCCCAAGCGCGACCAGAGCTATTTCCTGTTCGCCACCACGCCCGAACAGCTCGCCTATCTGCGTTTTCCCCTGGGCGGCATGCGCAAGGACCAGACGCGCGACCTCGCGCGGCGCTTCGGCCTGGCGCTCGCCGACAAGCCCGACAGCCAGGACATCTGCTTCGCGCCGGGCGGCGACTACGCGCGCGTGATCGAGCGCCTGAGGCCCGGCGCGATCGAGCCGGGCGAGATCGTGCACATCGACTGCACGGTGCTGGGCCGCCATCGCGGCGTCGCGCATTTCACCGTGGGCCAGCGCAAGGGGCTCGACCTCAAGGCCAAGCCGCGCGGCCAGGGCGAGGCGCTGTTCGTGGTGCGGATCGAGCCTGAGCGCCGGCGCGTGGTGGTGGGCCCGCGTTCGGCGCTGCTCCAGCGCCGCGTGGATGTGCGCGCGGTCAACTGGCTGGGTGGACCGCCGGGAGACGAAGGAGTCAGGGCCGAGGTCAAGCTGCGCTCGACGGGCGCATTGTTGCCCGCCACGGTCCACGCGAATGGCGACGCCTCGCGGGCCGCGGTGATCCTGGACGCGCCGGCCGAGGCGGCGGCCCCGGGCCAGGCCTGCGTGTTCTACCGGGGCGAGCGCGTCTTGGGCGGGGGCTGGATCGCGCGCGCCGAGGCGGGGGCGCTTGCGGCGGCGGCCGTTGCGGCAAGCCCGGCGCGGCTCGAAGCCTCGGTTGCTTGACAGGCAGGAGGGCCTGACCTAAATCGCAGCGTGCTTTCCGGCGGCTGGGTAGCTCAATTGGTAGAGCAACGGGGTCATAATCCGCAGGTTGCCGGTTCGAGTCCGGCCCCAGCCACCAGCGATATGCGATAATCGCGGCGCGGCATCGCCCGGCCACGGCCGCCGGGCGGCGGGAGGACGGCCATGGACCAACGCGCGATGGACAAGAGCCGGCGCGACGCGCGCGCGGGCCGGCTGGCCGACAGCCCGGACGATTACATGTCCGGCTTCGGCAACGAGTTCGCGACCGAGGCGCTGCCGGGCGCCCTGCCGCAGGGGCAGAACTCGCCGCAGAAGCCGCCCCTAGGGCTTTACGCCGAGCAGGTGAGCTTCACCGCCTTCACCGCGCCGCGCGGGGAGAACCGCCGCGCCTGGCTTTACCGCATCCGCCCCAGCGCCGCGCACGGGGCCTTCAAGCGCATCCCGGATGGCCGCGTCGCGGACGGCCCGTCCGGCGAGATCGAAACCCCGCCCAACCGGCTGCGCTGGGACCCTTTGCCCATGCCCGACAAGCCCACGGACTGGATCGAGGGCCTGGCCGCCTGGGCCATGAACGGCGATCCCGCCCGGCACGCGGGCGTCGCGGTCTATCTCTACGCTGCCAACCGCGACATGGGCCCCCGCGTGTTCCAAAGCTCGGACGGCGAATTGCTGATCGTCCCCCAGCTTGGCGCGCTCGACCTCATGACCGAGTTCGGCCGCGTGCTGGCCCGGCCCGGCGAGATCGCGGCGGTGCCGCGCGGCGTCAAGTTCCGGGTCGCGCTGGCGCAAGGCCCCGCGCGCGGCTACGTGCTGGAGAATTACGGCCAGCCGCTGCGCTTGCCCGACCTCGGGCCGATCGGCGCCAACGGCCTCGCCAACCCGCGCGATTTCCTCACCCCCAAGGCGGCGTTCGAGGACACGGACGCGCCGACCGAGGCGGTGGTGAAGTTCCTGGGCCGGCTGTGGGCGGCGACGCTCGACCACTCGCCGCTCGACGTGGTGGCCTGGCACGGCAACGCCGCGCCTTACAAGTACGACCTCGCGCGCTTCAACGCCATCAACACGGTCAGCTACGACCATCCCGACCCGTCGATCTTCACGGTGCTGACCTCGCCCTCGGAGCTGCGCGGCGCGGCCAACGCCGATTTCGTGATCTTCCCGCCGCGCTGGATGGTGGCCGAGAACACCTTTCGTCCTCCGTGGTTCCATCGCAACGTCGCCAGCGAGTTCATGGGCCTGGTCAAGGGCGTGTACGACGCCAAGGCCGAGGGATTCGCGCCCGGCGGCGCCTCGTTGCACAACTCGATGACCGCGCACGGGCCCGACGCCGCCAGCTACGAAAAGGCGAGCGCGGCGGCGCTGAAGCCGCAGAAGATCGCGGATACGCTGGCCTTCATGTTCGAGACGCGCCTGCCGCTCCGTCCCACGGCCCACGCGCTGGAAAGCCCGACGCTCCAGCGCGGCTACGACGAATGCTGGCGGGGCCTGGGCCGGACCTTCAAGCCCTAGCGCGCATGGCGGCATTGGACCGGACGCACGACCCCAGGCGCCGGAGCTGGGTCGAATCCGCCAACGCCGGGGACGCGGAGTTCCCGATCCAGAACCTGCCGCTGGGGGTGTTTTCGCGCGCGGGCGAAACGCCGCGCGGGGGCGTCGCCATCGGCGCGACGATCCTCGACCTGCGCGCGGCGGCGCGCGAAGGGCTGTTCGCGGGGCCGGCGCTCGAGGCGGCCGACGCGGCCTCGGGCCCGGCATTGAACCGGCTGATGGCGCTGGGGGCGAGCCACTGGACCGCCTTGCGCCGGCGGCTCTCGGACCTGCTCGACGCCGGGGGCAAGGACCGCAAGCTGGCCGAGGGGCTGGCCCCGCGCATTCTCGTCGCGATCGAGGACGCGCGCATGCACCTGCCCGCGCGCATCGGCGGCTACACGGATTTTTTCGCCTCGTCCTATCACGCCGCGAACACCGGGCGGATGCTCCGGCCCGACAGCCCCGATCCGCTGCTGCCCAACTATCGCTGGATGCCCATCGCCTATCACGGCCGCGCCTCGTCGATCAGGCCCAGCGGCGCGCCCGTGCGCCGGCCCTTGGGCCAGCGCAAGCCCGGGGACGGCCCGCCGGTCTATGAGCCCAGCCGGAACCTCGACTACGAGCTGGAGCTGGGCGCGTTCATCGGGCCGGGCAATCCCCTGGGCGAGCCCATCCCCGTCGCCGAGGCGTCCGCGCGCGTGTTCGGCCTGTGCCTGCTCAACGACTGGTCGGCGCGCGACGTGCAGGGCTGGGAGTACCAGCCGCTCGGGCCGTTCCTGGCCAAGAACTTCGCCACCACGATTTCGCCCTGGGTGGTGACGGCCGACGCGCTGGCGCCGTTCCGCGCGCCCGCGCTTTCGCGCCCCGCGGGCGATCCCCAGCCGCTGCCCCATCTGTTCGACGAAGGCGACCAGCGCGCGGGCGGCTTCGACATCGAGCTGGAGGCGCTGATCGTGACCGCCGCCATGCACAAAGCCGGAACCGCGCCGCATCGCTTGAGCCTGGGCAACGCGCGCGACCTTTATTGGACCCTGGCGCAGATGGTGGCGCATCACAGTTCGAACGGCTGCAACCTCGAGCCGGGCGACCTGTTCGGCAGCGGCACCGTGTCGGGGCCGGAGCCGGGCAGCTTCGGCAGCATGCTCGAACTCTCCTGGCGCGGCGCCAAGCCCATCGCGCTCGCCAGCGGCGAGACGCGGCGGTTTTTGGAGGACGGCGACGAGGTGATCTTGCGCGCCCATGCCCGGCGCGAGGGCTGCGCCACGATCGGCTTCGGCGAATGCCGCGGGCGGATCGCGCCGGCCTTGAAAGCCTAGGCGCCGCCGGCATGGCTTGCCTGCGCGCGCCAAGTTGACAACCCCGCCCCGCCGTGTTGCGCTTCGTGGCACGAAATTGTGTCGCCGCAACCGGTTACGGGGGTGATCCATGCGGACCGTTCGTTTTGCCGTGCTTGCCGCCGCGGCCCTGGCGCTGGGCCTGGGCGCGGTCCGCGCCGAGACCTGGAAGCTGGCCACCAAGCAGCCGGCCGACGGGCCGGAAGGCAAGGTGTTCCAGCACTTCGCCGACCAGGCCGCCAAGCATTCCGGCGGCAAGCTGACCGTCCAGGTGTTCCCCAACGAGCAGTTGGGCAAGGAAGCGGCGATCCTGGAGCAGCTGAAGATCGGCACCGTGCACCTGTACGCCGAGGGCTCGATCTTCCTGCAGAAATGGGTGCCGGAAATCCGCTGGAGCAACGCGCCGTTCCTGTTCGACGACCGCGACCACTGGGTGCGCTTCATCAACAGCCCGATGGTCAAGGGCTGGTTCCAAAAGGCGCAGGACCAGGCCGGCATCGGCATGCTGGGGGACCTGACCGCCGTGCTGCGCGGGCCCTACCGCGTGATGGCGACCAAGAACCCGGTCAAGTCGGTGGCGGACATCAAGGGCGTCAAGATGCGCATGGCCAACGACAAGACCGGGGTCGAGGTCTGGACCCATCTCGGCGCCGAGGTGCGCGTGCTTGGCTGGGCCGAGACCTATGACGGAATCTCCAAGGGCATCGTCAACGCCGTGACCAGCCCGGTGGCGCTGGTCGAGAGCATGCGCTTCCAGGAAGTGGCGCCGGTGATCACGCGCACCGACGAGTACTGGCAGTCCATCGCTTTCATGATGAACCAGAAGGCGTTCGACCGCCTGCCCAAGGACCAGCAGCAGGCGCTGCTCAAGGCCCACGCCGACGCCGCCAAGTACAGCGCCGATCTGATGGGC
>JBQTIS010000513.1:0-9399 GCA_052387895.1 Rhodospirillales bacterium
CCATCATCCGCGACGCCGACGACGACGCGGCGCTCTACGTCCTGATGCCGATGCGCGTGTGACCGCGGGCGTGATCCAGGCCGTCTTCGCCAAGCGCGCGCCGGAGCAACAGGCGGCGGCGGAGTCCGCGCCGATGGGCGCGGTCTTGAGCCTCGCCGTCAGCGAGTTCCGCTGCTACCGCCGGGCCGAGCTCGCGGCCGGGGGGGCGAGCGTGGTGCTGACCGGCCCCAACGGCGCCGGCAAGACCAACCTGCTGGAGGCGGTTTCGTTCCTGGCGCCGGGCCGCGGCCTGCGCCGGGCCAGGCTCGCGGAAATCGGCCGGCGCGCGGCGCCCGGCGAGGCGATAGGCGATCCCACGGGCGATCCCACGGGCCAGGCCGCCGGAAGATGGGCGGTCGCCGCCAGCCTGTGCGGCCCGGCGGGGGCGGTCGCCATCGGCACCGGCCGCGACCCCGACGCGGCGGATGATTTCGACCGCCGCGTGGTCAGGATCGACGGCGTGGCCCAGCGCGGCCCCGCGGCGCTGGCCGAGCACGCGGCGCTCAGTTGGCTGACCCCTGTCATGGACCGGATATTCGCCGACGGCGCCGGCCAGCGCCGGCGCTTCGTCGACCGGCTGGCGCTGGGCTTCGATCCGGGCCACGCCAGGCGGGTGGCGGCCTACGACCAGGCCATGCGCGAGCGCGGCCGGCTGTTGCAGCAGGGCGGAGCCGATCCGGGCTGGCTCGACGCGCTCGAGGCCACCATGGCGGCCGAGGGCGTGGCCGTGGCGGCCTCGCGCCGGGGGCTGGTGCGCCGTCTGGCGGCCGTGGCCGAGGCGGGCGAGGGCGGCTTCCCGGCGCCGGCGATGGCGATGGCGGGCGATCTGGCGGGCTGGCTCGACGCCATGCCGGCGCTCGAAGCCGAGGAAAAGCTCGCCCGGGCGCTGGCCGATTCGCGCCGGCGCGACGCCGAGACCGGTGCGGCCGGGGCCGGGCCGCAGCGCGACGACCTGGGCGTCGCGTTCGCCGCCACCGGCATGCCGGCCCGGCAATGCTCGACCGGCGAGCAGAAGGCGCTTTTGATCGCGATCGTCTTGGCCCATGCGCGCCTGGTGGCCGCCGAGCGCGGCCGGCCGCCGCTGCTGCTGCTCGACGAAATCGCCGCCCATCTGGACCGGGAGCGCCGCGCCGCGCTGTTCCAGGAGATCGCCCGCATCGGCTGCCAGGCCTGGCTGACCGGCACCGACGACGCTCTGTTCCAGCCGCTGCGCGGCCGGGCGCGGTTCTTCCGCATCGCCGCGGCCCAAATCGAGCCGCGTTAGGTCCCCTTAGGAGAACCAGAGATGGCCAAGAAGACCGAGGCCAAGAAACCCGAAACCCAGGCCGGCGCCGGCAGCTACGGCGCCGAATCGATCAAGGTGCTGAAGGGCCTCGACGCCGTGCGCAAGCGCCCGGGCATGTATATCGGCGACACCGACGACGGCTCGGGCCTGCACCACATGGTCTACGAGGTGGTCGACAACTCGATCGACGAGGCGCTGGCCGGATACTGCAAGAAGATCGAGGCGGTGCTGAACGGCGACGGCTCCTGCGCCGTGTCGGACGACGGGCGCGGCATCCCCGTGGACATCCACAAGGGCGAGGGCGTGTCAGCGGCCCAGGTGATCATGACCCAGCTCCACGCCGGCGGGAAATTCGACCAGAATTCGTACAAGGTCGCGGGCGGCCTGCACGGCGTCGGCGTGTCGGTGGTCAACGCGTTGTCGGAATGGCTGGACTTGCGGATCTGGCGCGACGGCGGCGAGTTCCACATGCGTTTCAAGGACGGCGAGCCGGTGGCGCCGCTGAAGAAGGTCGGCCCCAGCGGGGGGCGGCACGGCACCACCGTGACCTTCATGCCCTCGCGCAAGACCTTCACCATGACCGATTTCGACTTCAACACGCTGGAGCACCGCCTGAGGGAGCTCGCGTTCCTCAACTCCGGCGTGACGCTGACCCTGACCGACGCCAGGCTGGCCGATCCCAAGGCCGCCGCCATGCGCTACGACGGCGGCATCGCCGAGTTCGTGAAGTGGCTCGACCGCAACAAGACCGCCCAGCACGAGGGCCCGATCACGTTCTCGGCCGAGCGCGAGGGCATCACGGTCGAGGCGGCGCTGCAATGGAACGACAGCTACCACGAGACCATGCTGTGCTTCACCAACAACATCCCGCAAAAGGACGGCGGCACGCATCTCGCGGGCTTCCGCGGCGCGTTGACGCGCCAGATCAACCACTACGCCGCCGAATCCGGCATCGCCAAGAAGGACAAGATCGCGCTGACCGGCGACGACGCGCGCGAGGGGCTCACCTGCGTCCTGTCGGTCAAGGTGCCCGACCCGAAATTCTCGAGCCAGACCAAGGAGAAGCTGGTCTCCTCCGAGGTCAGGCCGGTGGTCGAAAGCGTGATCAACGACAAGCTCGGCCAGTGGTTCGAGGAGCACCCCGCCGACGCCAAGCGCGTGGTCGGCAAGGTGATGGAAGCGGCCATGGCGCGCGAGGCCGCGCGCAAGGCGCGCGAGCTGACGCGCCGCAAGGGCGCGCTCGACATTTCCTCGCTGCCGGGCAAGCTCGCGGACTGCCAGGAGCGCGACCCGGCGCTCAGCGAGCTGTTCATCGTCGAGGGCGATTCGGCCGGCGGCTCGGCCAAGCAGGGCCGCGACCGCAAGAACCAGGCGATCCTGCCCTTGCGCGGCAAGATCCTCAACGTCGAGCGCGCGCGCTTCGACAAGATGCTGGGCTCGGCCGAGATCGGCACGCTGATCGCCGCGCTCGGCACCGGCATCGGCCGCGAGGATTTCGACATAACGAAATGCCGCTACCACCGCATCATCATCATGACCGACGCCGACGTCGACGGCAGCCATATCCGCACGCTACTGCTGACGTTCTTCTACCGCCAGATGCCCGAGATCATCGAGAAGGGCTATCTCTACATCGCCCAGCCGCCGCTCTACAGCGTCAAGCGCGGCAAGTCCGAGGTGTATCTGAAGGACGACAAGGCGCTGGAAGACCACCTGATCGCGGGCTCGATCGAGGGCATGGTGTTCAAGCTGCACAGCAACGCCCAGGTCGCCGGCGCCGAGCTGCGCGAGCTGCTCGAGGTGGCGCGGCGCGTGCGCGGCCGCGTGCGGCCGCTGGCCGCCAAGGTCGGCAGCGAGGCGGCGGTCGAGCAGGCGGCGATCGCCGGCGCGCTCAACGCCGAGATCATCTCCGATTCCAAGCGCGCGGCCCAGGCCGCCGACTACATCGCCCGCCGGCTCAACAAGCTGGAGCCGGAAAACGAGCGCGGCTGGAAGGGCGAGGCGCTGGCCGACGGCGGCATGGCCTTCACCCGCATGCTGCGCGGCGTGACGCAGCGCCACGTGATCGACGGACCCACCATCCGCTCGACCGAGGCGCACCGGCTCGACCGGCGCATGGCCGAATTGCAGGAAACCTATCTCGAGCACGGCAAGCTCGCGACCAAGGAAAAGGAGTACCGCATCACCGGGCCGATGTCGCTGTTGGCCGCGGTGCTGGAGCAGGCGCGCAAAGGGATCGAGGTCAAGCGCTACAAGGGCCTGGGCGAGATGAACCCCGAGCAACTGTGGCACACCACGCTCGACCCCAACGCCCGCGCGCTGCTGCAGGTCAAGGTCACGCACAGCGCGGAGGCCGAGAACCTGTTCACCACCCTGATGGGCGACCTGGTCGAGCCGCGGCGCGACTTCATCCAGCAGAACGCCCTCAAAGTGGCCAACCTGGACGTGTAGCGTCCGCCAAAGCGCCCGCCAGAACGCCCGCCAAAGGGCCGGCCGCCGCAGCGGCCGAGGCTTTGGGCGCATGACCCGCCCCTAACCGTTTCGTCGATACAACCCGTCCGCGAATCACGCCATCGGATCGACCAGGCTTCCTCAAGGCCCGCCCCACCGTCGTTAATTCCCCGCCTCCCCAGTCCTTGGCGGGTGTTGCGCTCTTGCACCTATATCTAGCGAATTAGAAAAGAGTCTTGAATCATAATTGACTAGAAGAGTTTCTTTATATATCGATGCAGCGATTCCTTGGTAAATTCGAGAAAAGCGGGCTCTGGAAAACCGGCAAGGCCCGATAATAAAGGGAGCGCGAGAAACGGCATGACGATCCAGGTATCGAGGATTGCGGCGTTTGGCGCGGGCCTGCTCGCCGGAGCGGCCATCGGCGCGCCGGCCGCGGCGCAGGATCGCGCGCCGCAATCGCAAGGGGCGGCCAGCGGGTTCTATCTGCGCGGCGACCTGAGCGCCGCCTTCTCGACCCAGGCCAGCACCCAGGACGACGACTGCGGCGGCGGCGCGCCCTATTTCGGCTGCGGCACCTCGCTCGACAGCTCGGCCGGCTCCTCGCTCGGCTTCACCGTCGGCGGCGGCTACCGCTTCCTGCCCTGGCTCAGGGCCGACGCCACCCTCGGCTACCGGCCGATGTTCGGCGTCGACGGCACCGTGGTCCGGCCCGGGGTGATCGACCGCCCGTTCGAGGCCGACATCTCGTCGGTCTCCGGCATGATCAACGGCTATCTCGACATCGCGGGCCTGGTGCCGGGCCGGCTCGGCATCATGCAGCCCTACGTGATGGCGGGCATCGGCCTGGCGCACAACGACCTGGGCGAGATCGCCACCACCCGCGCGCCGACCGGCGCGGCCGAGACCATCGCGGGCGGCGGCAACCTGTCCTTCGCCTGGACGCTGGGCGTGGGCACCGGCATCGACATGGGCAAAGGCTTCGTGATCGATGTCGGCTACAAGTATCTCGACCTCGGCGAGTTCTCGTCCGACGGCGGCGTCAACGCCTGTTCGGCCGGCAGCTGCCGCTACGTCGATTCCGTCACCGGCGGGCTTTCGGTGCACGAATTCTCCGCCGGCGTGCGTTACCACTTCTAGGAGGCTGCTCCGAAAAAGTCCCCCCGAGACGCCGCGCTCCGACCCCCCGACCCCAACCCCCAAGCCGGGCGCGGCGTCACTCATCGCAAGCGGCACTCCCGCTAAGCCCCCATGCCACGGCACGCTCGGCATGGGGGCTATTTTTTCGCGCTTTTGGCGCGTTGCCGGCCGATCGCCGCGACTTGGCGGATCGATCGCGTCCGCGGCCTAATCGTCCAGGCCCGTGGCTCCGCGGCGGTGCTTCAAGGGCTTGGGCCCGGCGATGCGGTAGCAGACCATGCCGGGCCAGGCGAGCCGGCCGTCGAGCCGGCGGCTGAACAGCACGCCGGCGGTCGCGCTTGTCATGGCCGTGCGCGCCTTCAAGGGATCGGCCGCCACCGGGTCGATCACCTCGCAGATCGCCTCGCCCTTGTTCACTTTCGCGCCCTCGGGCTTGAGATAGACCACGATGCCTCCCTTGGGCGCGTAGCCAACGTCCATGCCCGCGATCGGCGTGGCCGCGCAGAGCGGCTTCGGCGGCTTGCCCGGATCGCCGGCCACCGCGCCCCGGCGCTGCAGGAACCGGTAGAGGTTCAGCGCGTCGCGCTCGCCCAGCTCGTGCGTCACGTCGTGCTCGCCGCGATATTCGATGGTCGAGGCCTGGCAGCCCTGCGGGACCGGCAGGGCGGGAAAGTGCTCGGCCAGCCGCGCCCACCACGCGCCGTTCGAGCCCATGAAGGTCATGGCGGCGGCATAGGGCTCGTTGTACAGCACCGCCTCGGCGCCGATCTGCGCCGACAGATCGGCGATCGCCGGCCAGTCGCGCCTGGAAATGAAGTGGTGCAGCACGGCCCGCGAATCGCAATGCAGGTCCAGCACCATGTCGGCGTCGATCGACCGGCGCATCAGTTGCAGGCGCTGGTCCTGCAATTCGCTGGCCGGGCGCATCCCGCGCAGCACCGCCAGGCCCGCCTCGCGGATCAGCGCCACGTTGCGCGCCGGATCGCGGCCGAGGCGCCCCGTCACCCGCTCGGCCACCGGGGCGCTGAGGTCGATATAGTTGCGGTTGAAGTTGTCGCGGCCGTTCAAATCGAAGCGCCCGAGATGCCGCGCGAACGCCACCTGCGACAGGCCGATCGGGTTGGCCGCCGGCACGATCACGATCTCGCCCCTGATGCGCCCGGCCTTGTCGGCCTTGTCCAGCATCGGCACGAGGTGGTGCAGCGCCATGGTGCCGGGAAACTCGTTGGCGTGGATCGCGGCCTGCAAATAGGCCTTGGGCCGCGCGCCCGGCCGGCCGTAGCGGAACACGGTCAGCGTACGCTCGGTTCCCGGCGTCATCGACTTCAACGCCACGCGCTCGACCGTCCGTGCCATGCCCGTCTCCCGACTGCCAAGCCGTTTCGCGAAAGCGGCGATGCTGCCCCAGGCCAGGCGGCGGCACAAGCCGCGGCCCGCGCAAGCCGCGCCGGATTGACGCCGACCAGGGCTTTGGCGACACTCCCCGCGCCGAACCAGCCCCGGAGAGCCGAGCCATGCCCGTCGTCAACCGGATCGCCGAGTTCCACGCCGACATGCAGGCATGGCGGCGCGAGATCCACGCCAATCCCGAAACCGCGTTCGAGGAGGTGCTGACTTCCGCGTTCGTGGCCAAGCGCCTGGGCGAATTCGGCATCGCGGTGCACCGCGGCCTGGCCGGCACCGGCGTGGTCGGCACGCTCGAGGGCCGCGGCGGCGCAAACGGCCGGGCGATCGCGCTGCGCGCCGACATGGACGCGCTGCACGTGACCGAAAAGAACGGCTTCGCCCACGCCTCGAAGACCAAAGGCAAGATGCACGCCTGCGGCCACGACGGGCACACCACCATGTTGTTGGGCGCGGCGCGCTACCTGGCCGAGACGCGCAACTTCTCCGGCACGGTGCATTTCGTGTTCCAGCCCGCCGAGGAGAACGAGGGCGGCGGGCGGGTGATGGTCGAGCAGGGGCTGTTCAAGCAGTTCCCGGTCGATGCGGTCTATGGCCTGCACAACATGCCGGGCGTGCCGGTCGGCAAGATCTGCGTGCGCGCGGGGCCGATGATGGCGTCGTGCGACAATTTCGAGATCGCGGTGCAGGGCCGCGGCTCGCACGCGGCGTTCCCGCATCTCGGCGTCGACGCCGTCGTAGTGGCGGCCGAGATCGTGGGGGCGCTTCAGACCATCGCCAGCCGCGCGACCGATCCGCTGGAATCGCTCGTGGTGTCGGTGACGCAGATCCACGGCGGCGACACCTGGAACGTGCTGCCCGACAGCGTCACGCTGCGCGGCACGGCGCGCGCCTTCAAGCCCGAGGTGCAGAAGGCGATCAAGCCCGCGGTCGAGCGCGTGGCGCGCGGCGTCGCCCAGGCCCACGGCGCCGCGATCGCCCAGTTCCGCTACCTCGAATGCTACCCGCCCACGGTCAACACCGCGCCCGAGACCGAGCGCGCGGCCGAGGCCGCTGCGGCGGTGGTGGGCGGGGACAACGTGGTGCGCGATCCCGCGCCCTGCATGGGCTCCGAGGATTTCGCCTTCATGCTCCAGGCCCGGCCCGGCAGCTATGTGTGGCTCGGCAACGGGCCGACCGAGGGCGGCTGCCTGCTGCACAACCCGCACTACGACTTCAACGACGAAATCCTGTCGCTCGGCGCCAGCTACTGGGTCCAGCTCGTGGAGCAGAACCTGCCACGGCAAGGGTGAATTTCGGCTGGACCGCCATCGACCGTGAAGATGCGGCTGACCGGCCACGCGCGGCTGGTATGCAGCGAACGCGACATCGAGCCGGGCTGGGTCGACGCAATTCTCCGGTCCCCTGACTCGGTTGAACCGGACCCCGTTAGGCAAGGCATATGCTGGCTTTTGGGCGCGGTTTCCAACGTGGAGGCCGCATGCTCCGCGTGGTATATGTAGACAAGGGAAACGATCGGGTTGTCGTGACCGCGTTCTTCGACCGCAAGCGCGGCAGATTGACGAGGCGAAAGCCATGAAAGTGAATTTCGACGAAGCGGCCGATGCCCTCTATATCCGTCTCGACGAGGCCAAGGTCGAGGAATCGGAGGAGGTCAGCCCCGGCGTGGTGCTGGACTATGACTCCAAGCGCCGCGTGGTCGGCATCGAGATTCTCGGGGCGAAGGCCAAGCTGCCGAAGGCGGACCTGAAAACGATGCAATTCAAGGTCGCGTGACCGACCGCAAGCCGCTCCGGATCATGGTGGCCGGGCCCTATACCTCGGGCGCCAAGGACGCGGACGGGCTGGCGGCTAACCTCGCCGCCATGAACCGCGCGGCGCTGGAAGTGTGGCGGCGCGGGCACGTGCCGGTGATCGGCGTCAACATGGCGCTGCCCGTGATCGGCGTGGCCGGCGACCAACGGTTCGAGGAGATCATGCTGCCTCTTTCCCTCGCGCTGGCCGAGCGCTGCGACGCGGTCCTGCGCATCGGCGGGCCTTCGTCCGGGGCCGATAAAGAGGTCGACGCGATCCGCAAGAAAGGCGGGCAAGTGTTCCGCGACGTGGCGGAAATTCCGCCGGCGCGCTAGGCCGCCTTCGCCGTGGGGTCGAGCGCGTCCTGCAGCGCGTCGCCCAGCACGTTGCAGGCGATCACCACCACGAAGATCAACAGGCCCGGCCACACCGCCAGCAGCGGTGCGGTGGTCGCCAGCTCCTGCGCGTTGGTCAGCATGTTGCCCCAGCTCGGCACCGGCGGCTGGATGCCGAGGCCGAGGAAGCTTAAGACCGATTCCAGCAGAATCACGTTGCCGACCGACAGCGTGGTGGCGACCACGATCGGCGAGGCGACGTTGGGCAGGATGTGCACCAGCATGACGCGCCATTGGGGAGTGCCTTGGCTCAAGGCCGCGGCCACGAAATCCTGCGTGCGCACGCTCAAGGTGGCGCCGCGCACCAGGCGCGCGACCGTGGTCCATCCCACCAGGGCGATGATCGCGACGATGCGCCAGAAGCTCGCGGCCGGCGAGCCCGCGGCCTCGGGCGAAATGCCGAGCTTGCTCAAGTCCAGGGCCGCCATGACGATCAGAAGCGGCAGCAGCGGCAGGGCGATCACCCCGTCGGTCAGCCGCATCAGCGCGTCGTCCAGCTTGCCGCCGCGATAGCCCGCGATCAGCCCGAGGATCGTGCCGATCACCGCCGAGGCCAGCGCGGCCACGAGGCCGACGAACAGCGAGACCTGCCCGCCCAGGATCAGGCGCAACAGAACGTCGCGGCCGATCTCGTCGGTTCCCAGCCAATGCTTGGCCGAGGGCGGGCTGAACCGCTCCAGGAGGTCGACCGCGTTGGGATCGACGCCGGCCAGCCAGGCGAACGCCGGGCCCAGGATCGCCACGCCGGCCAGCGCCGCCAGGACCAGCGCCCGGTTCGTGATGCTCTTCGAGCCAGGAACCCGCACGACCGTCCGCGGCGGCTTCGCCAGCGGATGGATCTCGATTTCGGAAGGCAGCGTCATTGTTCTCGATTCTCTCCGGTTCGACGGC
>JBQTIS010000514.1:0-5281 GCA_052387895.1 Rhodospirillales bacterium
GCTGCCCTCGGGCCATTTCCTGCCGGAAGAAGCGCCGCAGGAAACCGCCTCGGCGCTGCTGGCGTTCTTCAAGCCATAGCCCTTAGCCCATTGCCGGAGCGCCGTCATGATCGCACCCGCCCACGCCCAGACCATGGCGCGCTACAACAAATGGCAAAACCAGAATCTCTACGCCTGCGCCGCGCGCCTGACCGAGGATGAGCGCCGGGCCGAGCGCGGCGCGTTCTTCGGCTCGATCCACAAGACGCTGAACCACCTGCTGTGGGGCGACCGGATCTGGCTGCACCGCTTCGCCGGAACCGCGCGGCCGGAAGGCGGGATACCCGAGTCCGTCGGCTTGGTCGAGGGCTGGGCGGATTTGCGGCGCGAACGCGCGGCGTTCGACGAGGCCATCATCCGCTGGGCCGACGGGCTCGATCCGCGCTGGCTCGCGGGCGATCTGACCTACTATTCGGGCGCGGCGAAGCGGGACATCACCAAGCCCAAATGGCTGCTGGTGACGCATCTGTTCAATCACCAGACCCATCACCGCGGCCAGGTGCATTGCCTGCTGACGCAAGCCGGGCAAAGGCCGCACGCCACCGACCTGGCCGCGTTGCCTTAAGGGCCGCGTTGCCTTAAGGGCCGCGCTGCCTTAAGGGCCGCGCTGCCTTAAGGGCGCGGCGCCGGCATTGCGGCTGCGGCGCGGCTGTTGTAGGGCTCTTGACCGCATGGACCGGACCGCCGCCCCCCCGCAGCCCCCCCAGCCCGCGCAAGCCCCGGCCGCGCCCGCCGCCGAGGCCCCGCAAGCCGCGCCCGCGCCGTCGCGCCGGCACCGCGCGCTGCGCCGGCTGCGCGGCTATTTCCTGACCGGCGTTCTGGTCACCGCGCCGATCGGCTTCACCCTGTGGCTGAGCTGGAACGTGCTGGTGTTCGTCGACGACAAGGTGAAGCTGCTGATCCCCGACGCCTATCTGCTGGAGTTCTCGGTGCCGTTCAAGGTGCCGGGCTTCGGCCTGGTGGCCCTGGCGCTCGGGCTGACGCTGATCGGCATGCTGGCGGCCGGGCTGATCGGGCGCACGCTGATCCGCGTCGGCGAGGAGATCGTCGGCCGCATGCCGGTGCTGCGCGGCGTCTACGCCGCCAGCAAGCAGGTGATCGAAACCGTGATCGGCCACAACGCCACCAGCTTCCGCGAGGTGGTGCTGGTGGAGTTTCCGCGCAAGGAATGCTGGGCCGTAGGCTTCGTCACCGGCGTGGCTGGGGGCGAGATCGGGCGCTTCACCCGCGACGACGCGGTCAACGTGTTCATCCCCACCACGCCGAACCCGACCTCGGGCTACCTGGTGTTCGTGCCGCGGCGCGACGTGGTGACGCTGTCGATGACGGTCGAGGACGGCATCAAGCTGGTGGTCTCGGGCGGCATCGTGGCGCCGCCCGACCCGTCGGACGAGAAGCCGAGGAAAAAGCGCGTCGCGCGCACTTTCATCCCCCGCCTGCCGCTGCACGAAAAGGCGAAGCCATAGGGAAGGGCGCAGGCGCCATGCCGTCGCGACCGAAAAGGCGAAGGGCGACTGCTCGGCCTATGTGCCCGATTTGCCGGGTTGCGTCGCCATGGACGCGGCTGTCGAGGCGGTGGAACCGGAAATCCGCGAGGCCATCCGCCTTCGCCTCGGCGGCCTGCGCGCCGGCGGCCAGCCGGCGCCGAAGCCGCGGAGCATCATCGTGAACGTCGAAACCTGAGCGCTATCCCGACTTCAACAGCTTGATGGCGTTGTCGCGCTCGAACAGGTAGAGCAGCACGCGCAGCGCCTTGCCGCGTGGAGTTTCCAATTCCATGTCGCGCTCGACGATCAGCCGCGCGTCGTCGCGCGCCACGCCCAAAAGCTCGTGGTGATGCGCGATGTCGGCCACGCGGAACTCGGGCAGGCCGCTCTGGCGCGTGCCCAAGAGCTCGCCCGCGCCGCGCAGGCGCAAATCCTCCTCGGCGATGCGGAATCCGTCCTCGGTCTCGCGCATGATGTTAAGGCGCGCCTTGGCCGCCTCGGTCAAGGGCTTGGCGTAGAGCAGCAGGCACGAGGACGGCTTGTCGCCGCGGCCCACGCGCCCGCGCAGCTGGTGCAGCTGCGCCAGGCCGAAGCGCTCGGCGTGCTCGATCACCATCACCGTGGCGGCCGGCACGTCCACGCCCACCTCGATCACGGTGGTGGCGACCAGCACGTCCAGGTCGCCGCCGGCGAAGCGCGCCATGGCGGCGTCCTTGTCCGCGCCCTTCATCTGCCCGTGCACCAGGCCGACGCGCGCGCCGAAGCGCCCGGCCAGGGCGGCGTGGCGCTCGGTCGCGGCGGCAAGGTCGACGGCCTCGGATTCCTCGACCAGCGGGCAGACCCAATAGACCTTGGCCGCCGCGCCGGCGGAGGGGCCGATGGCCCGCGCCACGGCGTCGGTCACCTCGTCCAGCCGCTCCAGGGGCACGGCGCGCGTGTCCACGGGTTTGCGGCCCGGCGGCTTTTCGTCCAGCCGCGAGGCCTCCATGTCGCCGTAAACGGTCAGCGCCAGGGTGCGCGGGATCGGCGTCGCGGTCATCACCAGCACGTCCGCGCCGCGGCCCTTGGCCGCGAGCGCCAGGCGCTGATGCACGCCGAAGCGGTGCTGCTCGTCGATCACCGCCAGGCCCAGATCCGCGAACGCCACCTCCTCCTGGAACAGCGCGTGTGTGCCGACGACGAGCTGGATCGACCCGTCGGCCAGGCCCGCCAGCGCCGCGTCGCGCGCCTTGCCCTTCTCGCGGCCGGTCAGCAGCACGACCGAGAGCCCGATGCGCTGGGCCAGGGGCGCGATCGTGGCGTGGTGCTGGCGCGCCAGGATTTCGGTCGGCGCCATGATCGCGGCCTGCGCGCCGCATTCCGCCGCGTTCAGCATCGCGAACAGCGCGACCACGGTCTTGCCGCTGCCGACGTCGCCCTGGAGCAGGCGCAGCATGCGCGTGGGCGCGGCCATCTCGGCCTCGATCTCGGCGACGCTGCGGACTTGCGCCGTGGTAAGCGTGAAGGGCAGGGCCTTGAGCAGCGCGCCGCGAAGCCGGCCGTCGCCCTTCAAGGGCCGGCCCGCCTGCTTGCGATAGCGCGAGCGGATCACCTGCAAGGCGAGCTGGTTGGCCAAGAGCTCGTCGTAGGCCAGGCGCTCGCGCGGCTTGGTTCCGGGCTGCAAATCGGCTTCGCTCTCGGGCGAATGGGCCGCCAGCAGCGCGGGCTTGAAGTCGGGCCACTGGCGGCGCGCTTTCAAAGCCGGGTCCAGCCATTCCGGCATCGGCGGAACCCGGTCCAGCGCCGTCTTGACCGCCTTGCGCACCACCTTGGGCGTCAGGCCCGCGGTCAGGCGATAGACCGGCTCGACCGCCTGCAACTGGGCCAGCTCCTCCAGCGTGCCGATATAGTCGGGGTGCGCCATCTGCGGGCGGTCCTGGAACCGCTCGACCTTGCCGCTGACCACGCGCGTCTCGCCCTCGGGCAGGGCGCGCTTGAGCCAGTCCTCGCGCGCGTGGAAGAACACCAGCTCGATGAAGCCGCTGTCGTCCGAGGCCGTCACCTTGTAGGGCAGGCGCGGATTGTGCGGGGGGGTGTGCTTGTGGACTCGCAGCGTCAGCGTGCAGATCGCGCCCTCCGGCGCTGCGCTCACCTTGGGGGCGAAACGCCGGTCCACGATCGCCTGGGGCAAATGCCACAACAGGTCGGCGACATGCGCGCCGGCCAGCTTCTGGAACAGCTTGGCGTTGCGCGGGCCGACGCCGGGCAGCGAGGTGGTCGGCGCGAACAGGGGGAAGAGGAGCTGGGGGCGCATCGGGCGCTCTTGGTTACAGAATCAATCGCTGCCGCAACAGCGTCTGCATATCCCGCCGCCCGTCGAAGACGCCGTGCACCCACGCCACTCGCCTCGTTAAGCGGTAAACGATGCGATAGGGTCCCCAATGGGCCTCGCGATACATTGTTCTGCTGACCGGCAGTAGTTCCTTGGGCACGTTGTTCCGCTCGGGAAAATGCGCGAGCGAAAGACAGGCGTTCTCAAGCTCGTCCACCAGCCGGTCGGCCTTCGCAGGAGAATCGTGAAGCGCCACATATTGATGGATACCGACGATGTCGCGCTTCGCCTCCGGCAGGAGGACGATACGATACTTCACTTTCTTGGCCGCCGTTTTTTGATCTGGCGGCGGATGTCCGCGAATGCCTTCTTTACCGGCTCGCCCTTGCCTTCGGCAGCGCTTCTTTCGCTCATCGCCAGCATTTTCAGCAGCGCCAGAGTCTCCTGCGTCTGCTCGTAGGTCGCGATGTCCTGGAGCACGGCCGTAGCGTGGCCGCGCTGCGTGATGATGACCGCGCCGCCCTTGTCGGCCAATTCCCGGATCACCTCGGGCGCGTGGGCCTTGAGATGGCTGATCGGCTTGATCTGCTCGGAATACTTCATCGACGGCTCCTCGCCATTGGGTCTAAATATAGTCCGAATTTAGGCCGGTAGGAACCGCCATGACCGAGCTGCTCGATACCCGCCGCAAGCGCCTGATCTTCCGCGCCTGGCGCCGCGGCACGCGCGAGGCCGACCTGCTGCTGGGCCGGTTCGCCGAGGCCCATGTTCCGGGATGGTCCGCCGCGCAGTTGGACCGGTTCGAGGCTTTGTTGACGGAAAGCGATCCCGATATCTATGACTGGCTGACGGAACGCCAGGCCGCCCCCCCGGCCTATGGCGACGTCGTGCTTTTGCTAAAACGGTTCAGCTTCAAGACAGACAAGCATTGAATTTCTTGGATAAAATCGACTTCGGCGCCGGCCGGCGGACGCTCGGCGGCGTGCCCGAGGGCTACGACGCCCAAGTGCTGGCCGCGCTGGCGGAACAGCGCGGCGGCGCGGTGCTGCACGTCGCGCGCGACGACGCGCGGCTGGCGGCGCTGGAGCAGGGCCTGGCGTTCTTCGCGCCGGCCTTGCGGCAGATCGGCCTGCCGGCCTGGGACTGCCTGCCCTACGACCGGGTGTCGCCCAACGGCGAGGTGGTCGGCCGCCGCGTATCGGCCATGGCCGCCCTGGCCCAGGCGCCGGCCGGCGCCTTGGTCGTGCTGACCACGGTCAACGCCCTGACCCAGCGCCTGCCCGGGCGCGGCGCGTTCAAGGACGCGACCTTCGCGGCCGAAGTGGGCGGCAAGCTGGATTTGGCGGCGATGCAGGCGTTTCTCCAGCGCAACGGCTATCGCCGCACCGGCACCGTGCGCGAGGCGGGGGAGTACGCGCTGCGCGGCGGCATCGTCGACCTGTTC
>JBQTIS010000515.1:0-3497 GCA_052387895.1 Rhodospirillales bacterium
ACCTTTTGAAGGCATGCTGGAATTAAAATTCATTCACTTGTGTTCCATCCGAATGAACGAGTTAGAAATATTGCAAATATACTTCGACAAGCAATATTCTATGATGAAGAATCTAAGAGAAAACTAGAGTTTATTTTCAGGGAAAAGAATGACTGGATGGTGTGCGACTGGCTGGCCGTGTTGTTCAGTATGTCATGCTCAGATAGGTTGACGATATTGAGAAGGCTGGAAAAGAAACTATCCCGCGCAATGAAATCCAGCCCCCGGCTTGATCTGAGAGAGACACTCAGGACTCTTCACCTTCGCACACAAAACCAAATACTATCGCTTCGATAGCCGATCGTTGGCGCATGACCCTACGTTCAAGGATTTTTTTGCGTCTTATTATTTAGCCCGCCTTCTTCTTCTCGATCAGGCTGATGAACCGCTTGAACAGATAGTGGCTGTCGCGGGGCCCGGGCGATGCCTCGGGGTGGTATTGCACCGAGAACACGGGCTTGTCGGTCAGCTTCAATCCCTCGAGCGATCCGTCGAACAGCGAGACGTGGGTCTTTTCCACCCCCGCGGGCAGCGACTCGGGCACCACCACGAAGCCGTGATTCTGGCTGGTGATCTCGACCTTGCCGGTCTCCAGGTCCTTGACCGGGTGGTTGGCGCCGCGATGGCCGCGCTCCATCTTGCGGGTGGCGCCGCCCAGCGCGAGCGCCAGCATCTGGTGGCCGAGGCAGATGCCGAACACGGGTATGCCCGTGTCGATCAGCTTCTTGATCGTCGGCACCGCGTATTCGCCGGTGGCCGCGGGATCGCCGGGACCGTTGGCGAGGAAGATTCCGTCGGGCTTGTGCCGCAGCACGTCCTCGGGCGTCGCGGCGGCGGGCACCACGGTCACCTTGCAGCCGGCGTCGGCCAGGCAGCGCAGGATGTTGCGCTTGATGCCATAGTCGATGGCGACGACATGGTGCCTGGGCTGGGTCTGCTTGCCGTAGCCCTTGCCGAAGCGCCAGCGCGTCTCGTCCCAGGAATACGTCTGCCGGCAGCTCACTTCCTTGGCCAGGTCCATGCCCTCGAGGCCCGGCCAGTCCGCCGCCATTTGCTTCAGCCGCGCCACGTCCAGTTCCTTGTCCTCCTTGCCCGGGGCGGCGTGGCACAGCGCGCCGCTGGGCGCGCCGCGGTCGCGAATCAGCCGGGTGAGGCGGCGCGTGTCGGCTCCCGTGACGCCGGGCAGGCCGTGGCTCCGGAGCCAGTCGTCCAGGTGCTTGCCGGCGCGGTAGTTCGACGGGCCGGTGATTTCCTGGCGCAGCACGCAGCCGCGCGCGGCCGGGGTTGTGGTCTCGATGTCCTCCTGATTCGTCCCCACGTTGCCGATATGCGGGAAGGTGAAATTGACGATCTGCCCGGCATAGGACGGGTCGGTCAGGATCTCCTGGTAGCCGGTGATCGAGGTGTTGAAGCAGACCTCGCCCACGACCGCCCGGTTGGCGCCGATGCCCCGGCCCCAGAACACCGTGCCGTCGGCCAGCACCAGGGCGGCGTTGGCGTCGGCGGGCCGACGCGCCGCGAGCCGATCCGTTGGAAGCTTCGCTTCCAACGTCTGCGGCGGCGCGCCTTCATGGAGCGGGCCGGCATGGAGCGGGCCGGCATGGAGCGAGCCGGCCGCTCCCGGCGAATCGCCCCGCCCTGGTTTCGCGCCGGGCGGGACGGTCGGCGTCGCGGTTGCGGACATCGCTGCGGCTCCATGGGCGCCGGGCCTGTTTCGCCTGGGCGGGGTTGCGCGCGTCCGCTTAGCGGCGCTTGGCGGCGCGCTTCGGCGGAAACACTGGCCCGGCGGCTTGATCGCCCGCTTGTAAAGCAAACGTCATGCCGCCGTCAAGCCGCGTGGGGATAAGAAAACGGTGTAGTTTCAATGTTTTACACGCAATTCACCGTTTGCTATCGCGGGACCGTTGCGTTAGGTTGGCCGCTTCCACTGACCCCGGGACGGCGATGCTGCGGCAGACCATCACCGACTCCCTCAAGACCGCCATGAAGTCCAGGGACGAGGTTTCGACCTCGGCCTTGCGCATGGTCTTGGCGGCGCTGAAGGAGCGCGACATCGAGGCGCGCGGGCGCGGCAAGGCCGAGGGCATCGCCGAGCCCGAGATCATGGCGATGCTGCAGGGCCTGATCAAAAGCCGGCGCGACTCGATCGAGCTCTATCGCAAGGGCGGCCGACCCGAGCTGGCGGCCAGGGAAGAGGCCGAGATCGCCGTGATCCAGAAGCTGCTGCCGCGGCAGTTGGACGAGGCCGCGACCGAAGCCGCGGTCAAGGACCTGGTGGGCGAACTCGGCGCCAAGACGGTCAAGGACATGGGCCGGGTGATGGCCGCGCTGAAAGAGCGCCACGCCGGCCGGATCGACATGGCGAAAGCCGGCGCGATCGTGAAGCGGCATCTGTCGTGACGCGAATTTCGCCCGCGCCTCGGCGAGACAAGGATCGGGGGCGGGAGTAAGGACGAGAGACGAGATGGCGTTTCCTCCGTCGTTCCTGGACGAGCTTCGCCAGCGCGTGTCGCTGCCCGGCCTGATCGGCCGGCGCGTGCGGCTGACCAAGCGCGGGCGCGAGCACAGCGGCCTGTGCCCGTTCCACAACGAGAAATCGCCGTCCTTCACCGTCAGCGAGGACAAGGGCTTCTATCACTGCTTCGGCTGCGGCGCGCACGGCGACGCGATCGGCTTCGCGATGCGCAGCGAGAACCTGTCGTTCCCGGAAGCGGTCGAGCGGCTGGCCGGCGAGGCGGGGCTGGAAGTGCCGCGCGCCAGCCCCGAGGAGGCCCAGCGCTACAAGGCCCAGGCGTCCTTGCGCGACGCGACCGAGGCCGCCTGCCAGTGGTTCGAGTCCCGCCTGCGCGCGCCCGAAGGCCGCGCGGCGCTGGACTATCTGCGCCGCCGCGGCTTGAGCGACGCCACGATCCGGCGCTTCCGCCTGGGCTACGCGCCGGAGTCGGGCGAGGCGATCAAGCGCGCCCTCGCGGCCAAGAGCATCACGGAAGAGCAGATGATCTCGGCCGGGCTGGTGAAGAAGCCCGATGACGGCCGCGCGCCGTTCGCGTTCTTCCGCGACCGGGCGGTGTTCCCGATCGCCGACCGCTCGGGCCGGGTGGTGGCGTTCGGCGCGCGCGCCCTGGGCGACGCGCAGCCCAAATACATCAACTCGCCCGACACGCCGCTGTTCGACAAGGGCCGCACGCTCTACGCCTTCTCGCTGGCGCGCGTGGCGGCGTCGGACAAGGGCGAGGTGGTGGTGTGCGAAGGCTACATGGACGTGATCGCGCTGCACCAGGCCGGGATCGCGACGGCGGTGGCGCCGCTCGGCACGGCGCTGACCGAATCGCAGCTGGAAATGCTGTGGCGCCTGGCGGGCGAGCCGATCCTGTGCTTCGACGCCGACGCGGCCGGCCAGCGCGCCGCCGCGGCTTGAGCGACGCCACGATCCGGCGCTTCCGCCTGGGCTACGCGCC